>JACCZI010000290.1 GCA_013696015.1 Nocardioidaceae bacterium | reverse complement strand
TCCGGCCACACCGACGCCGAGTCGATGCCGCGCTCCCACAAATCAGGTCGCTCCGCAGCCGTGTGAAAGGTGAACGTCATGCCCCCTATGATGCCGCGATTGGCGGCGATGGGTGCCGAGCAGGCGTTGGGTTAGGGCCTTAAAAGGGCCACACAGGGCGGCGGCTATCAGGCGTTTAGTCCGCAAGATGACCAGGCGGCCCGTCGTCAAGCACTGCCTACCCCCTTCCCCGTATGGGGCACAGCACGTAAGTAGCCGTTGGGTACTATGTGGAACTAGAGGCATGCGTGCGTGCAACCGCGCCAGGGGTTCACCGTCCAGCGGAACGGCATCGCCGACGCCTCCGGCACGGCGTTGAGCGCCGACTTCGCCGCCACCTCATAGAACGTGACGCCGGCGAAGTCGGGCGTGCGCACGGTGCGGAGCAGCCCGGAGATCCGGCCGAGTCCAGGCAGCGCATCGGCGTCCGGGACGGTCAGGCTTTGAGCATCCCACCTCACGCGGACAGTCGAACACACGTACGAACGCCAGGCAAGCGTGCTCGGCTAATGTCGCGTCGTGCGACTCACCAAGTACACCCACTCATGCGTACGGCTCGACCACGATGGGCATGCATTGGTGATCGACCCCGGCATGTTCAGCGAGGTGGACGTGGCTATGGCCGGCGCCGACGCGGTGCTCATCACCCACGAGCACCCCGACCATGTCGATGTCGACACACTCACCGCGATCGCGGAACAGCAGACGGAGCTGCTGATCTGGTGTCCGGAGTCCGTACGCCGACAGCTGTACGGCCTCGGCGAACGGGTCGCAGCCGTCGAGCCGGGCGAGTCGTTCGATGCCGCTGGTCTCGCCGTGCGGGCCTTCGGTGGCCAGCACGAGTTGATCCACGCCGACGTCCCTGTCGTGGCCAACGTCGGGTTCCTGATCGAAGATGCCGTGTACCACCCCGGCGACTCGTTCTCCGTGCCCGAGGTCGGCGTCGAGACGCTGCTGCTGCCCATCCACGCACCCTGGTCCAAAGTCGGCGAAGTGCTCGACTTCCTCATCAGCGTCCGCGCCCCGCGGGTGCACCAGATTCACGACGGGCTGCTCAACGAGCGAGGCATGGGGGTGGTCGAGGGGCACGTCGACCGGGTGGCGCAGCGCTACGGCAGCCGGTTCGAGCACCTGGACAGCGGCGACTCCGTCGACCTGTGAGCACAACCCTCGTTGAGCCTGGCCGAGTGAAGGGGTCCACCAGCCAGCCGTTACCGGAGGTCAGCGTAGCCGCGTGGAAACTGCCATCCGCGATACCGGTCACTCAACACAGACAGGTGCTCGTCCCATGCCGATGCTGGTAGTTCTTGCGGCGGCTCCAAAGCGATGTCTTCGTTGTTGATGCGGAAGCCCCAGCTGAAGCCCAACATGGCACGGACTTCCAACCCATTTCCGACGTCGTCGGGAACACAAAGGTAGCTTCGAGCCGTCCACTCCATGTCGCTTCTGGGGGACCGTGAAGGGACATCGAACAGCGTGGGGTTGATGCCGATCCAGCAAAATGGATGCGGTACGTCGCCGAGGAACGCCAACGGATCGATCTCGAACTCCTCGCCGCCGCTGGCGTTGTCATCGGAGCGCACCAGTTGAACCCACCCCATGAGGGCGTCGTAGCCGCGCATCGGATACTGCACAGCTGCCGTACAAACCGGGAAATCACGGGTCTCCGGCACGCAGCCGAGCGCGGCGGGCTCGAGGTTACGCTCATACGCCACGGCCACGCGCCCCTCGACGCCCCGGAGGACGAAGCTCAACTCCATCCGCCGACCCTACCCACCGGACCGTGACGTGCCTCGCGCCAGCGTTGCTCGTATACCGGCTACTCGCTGACCAAGTTTGCTGCGGACGTACGCTCACCCCATGTCCGCTGACGAGCGAAATGCGGAGTCGGTCTGGGACTATCCGCGCCCACCGCGCGTCGAGTCGTCGACGCAACTCGTGGAGGTCGTCCTCGGCGGGGTGACCGTCGCCTCGACACGCGAGGCGGTGCGCGTCCTCGAGACGAGCCATCCGCCGACCTACTACCTGCCGCGCCATGCGTTCGTCGATGGTGCCTTGCGCTCGGCGGCAGGCTCCTCGTATTGCGAGTTCAAGGGCACCGCCGCCTACCTCGACGTCGTCGCAGGTGAGGTAGTCGCCAGCCGGGCTGCCTGGACGTACCCGCATCCGACGGAGGGCTTCGAGCGGCTCCGCGACCACCTCGCGCTCTACCCGGCGGCCATGGACCGATGCACCGTCGACGGCGAGGTCGTCCGTCCTCAGGAGGGCGGCTTCTACGGCGGTTGGGTCACCTCGGCGGTGGTGGGGCCGTTCAAGGGCGGGCCGGGCAGCGCCGGCTGGTGAGCCGGGCGCTCAGGCGCTGACCGGGTAGCCGGCCAGGTCGGTCGGCGCCGGAGGGGGAGTACCGTCGCCGAACGGCGATCCGCCCAACACCGCGTGTCCGTGTGCTGCGCCCCAGTCCAGGTCGGGTCCAGACGGCACGATGCCACCGGGGTTCAGGTCACGGTGCACCCCGTAGTAGTGGGTCTTGATGTGCGCGAAGTTCGTGACGTCGCCGAAACCAGGCGTCTGGTAGAGGTCGCGCACATATGCCCACAGCACCGGGTCTTCGGAGAGCTTGTTCCGGTTGCACTTGAAGTGTCCGTGGTAGACGTGATCGAAGCGCACCAACGCGCCCGCCAGGGTCGAGGGTGAAGCGCCAGCTGCGCTCGTCCTGGATCGGGTCGACGATCGCCAGCTGATCGCCTCTTCGAGGCCCATGAGGCGCCGCACGGTGACCGCCCGGGTGGCCCAGGGGCAGGCCAGCGAGGCCACCAGCCGGTAGCGGCCCCGCTCAACGGGCCACGGCCCGAACTTTTCGGTGGTGATGCCATCGGCGGCTCCGGGCGCCGCCGAAACTCACCCGAAGGGCATCGAGTCCGTCGCCACGCGGCAGTGTCATATCCGTCCGCATGGGGTATGCATGGGTCATGTCCGTGGACCTCGGCATCGTGGCTGACCGCTACCGCCTGGAGCGTGTCCTGGGTCGGGGCCGGATGGGCTCGGTGTGGCAGGCGCGGGACGAGACGCTGGGCCGGGTGGTCGCTGTCAAGGAGGTCCGCTTCCCGTCGGAGCTGTCGGACCACGAGCAGGTGGTCCTGAGTGAGCGAATGATCCGAGAGGCGCGCCTGACGGCGCTGCTGGAGCACCCGGGGGTCGTGACCCTGTACGACGTGATCTGCGCCGGCCAGCGCTGCTATCTCGTCATGGAACTGGTCAACGGGCGAAGCCTGTCCGACACGATCGACGCCTCCGGTCCGCTCCCGGTTCGACAGGTCGCCACGATCGGTCTGGCGCTCCTCGACGTCCTCGTCGCGTCCCACCGGGCCGCGTTCGTACCCCGCGACATCAAACCGAGCAACGTCTTGCTGACCGACGACGGGCACGTCGTGCTGAGCGATTTTGGTGCCGTAACGAGCGAGAACGGCACTCGGCTCACCTCGGGAGGCTTGCTGCTTGGGTCTGCGACCTACCTGTCACCGGAGACCCTGCGCGGGGAGGCCAGCGGCCCGCCCGCCGACATCTGGGCGCTCGGCGCCACGTTGTACGCCGCGCTGCAGGCAGTGCCACCGTTCCGTGCGGCGACGCCCACGGCGACGATCTCGGCCGTCTTGGTCGACGCGGTCCCGCCGCCACGGGTTCACGGGCCCCTGCGAGAGGCTCTGTTCGGCATGCTCGACAAGGATCCGCGACACCGTCTGACGGCGGCGCAGGTCCAGCCCCTGCTGGAGCAGGCGTGCGTGGCGATACCCGCGACGAGCGATCGCGTCTGGGTGAGCCAGATGCTGCCTCCCGACGCACCGGTGATGGCAACGGTCGCCGGTCCGCAGCGCCGGACAACCGACGCCTCAGGGCGCCGGCGTCGCAGCTATGCCAAACCACTCGTCGCGGCCGTCGTTCTGCTGGGGCTCATCGCCGTAGCGGTCGGCGGGGTGCTGCTCCTGTTCGACGGCAACAGCGACAAGTCGGGGCGGCGCGAGCGCGCCCGTTCGGCAGGTACGAACACCTCCGCTGCGGTTCCTGTGCCAGAACCCTTCCAGTCCCAGGTGTTGTTCGACTTCGGCCGAGGCCTCGTCGAACCCGGCGACTGCCGGACGCCTGAGTCGGGGGAGCTCCCCGTGCTCGAGAGGAATTCTGACCTTGAGGCGGTGGTGTGCGAGACGCCGAACTTCGAGGTCAAGCTGTTTCGCAAGGCCACGTCCGACGAGCTGCGGGCTGAGCGGCGGCTGTACGCCCGCAACGCCTTGGTCGGCTCCGTCCAACCCATCGCCGCGGAGCCCACCGGCCGGGCGAGCCTGTTCGACGGCCGTGACTTCACCTTCACGGCCCCCGATGGCGCCGCGCGCGTTTACTGGGACTCGGAGAGCTGCCCCTGTGGCGGTGTCATCGTGGGAACCGACGGAGACATCGGGCCGGTGCGCTCGTTCTGGCGGGGCCGCTAGCCGGCAACGACACTGGTCCGGTGGGCCACCTCGCCGCGTTCGTCCTCCACGATCATGAGTTGCCGCGTCCGCACTTCGATCTGCGGCTCGAGGAGGGGGGCGTCCTTCGATCATGGGCGGTGCCCAAAGGGCTGCCACCGGACAGTCGCACCGACCGCCTTGCCATCGCCGTCGAGGATCACGACCTGGATCACCTCACGTACGAGGACGACCACAAGCGAGTCGCCGACAGCGGCACCTGGGAGCTGCATGATCGAAACGAGCGGCGATCGGTGTTCACGCTGCACGGCCGCTCCGGCTCCGTGCGTTACGCGCTGATCAGCACGGGGTCGGGGCTGCTGCTGCACCGGATGGCTGCGCAGCCGCCTGGCCACTGATCCCCCGGCGGTGAAGCGCCCTGTCACGCGGTTCGCCGCTCCAGAACGTTGCACGCGCTCCGTGGCAGCGACGAACGGGCAGGCCGCCGATGACTTTCCTCGACCGACGGAGTCAGAGGGCGGTAGGCGGCTCGGGTGGACCCCGAGC
>JACCZI010000288.1 GCA_013696015.1 Nocardioidaceae bacterium | reverse complement strand
GCCGTGGATCGTCGGCGTCGAACGAGCCGAGCGCCTGACGCGCCTCCGCATCGGCCCTCGCCGGCGTCTCCGCGGGTTCGGCCAACACCCGCCACGGGTCGGTCACGGCTGGGGACAGGTGCCCGACACGTCGTCGAGGGCCGCGCGGATTTCCTGCGGCAGGTCGACCTCCTCGACGGTGAGCGCCCCGCGCAGCTGCGCAGCCGTACGGGCACCGACGACCGGTGCGGTCACGCCGGGGCGGTCGCGCACCCACGCCAGCGCCACCTCCACTGGAGTCAACGACAATCCCTCGGCGGCCCGCACGACCGCCTCGACGATGCCGCGACTGCGGTCGTCGAGGTAGCGGGCGACGGTGCTCTCGAGGTGCGGCGAGGCGGCTCGGGAGTCGGCCGGCGTGCCGGTGCGGTACTTGCCGGTGAGCACCCCCCGCCCCAGCGGCGCCCACGCCAGGACGCCCATGCCGAGCGTCTGCGCCGCCGGTATGACCTCCGCCTCGGTGCCGCGGTTGAGCAGCGAGTACTCCACCTGGGTCGAGACCAGCGTCGTGCGCTGCGGCAGGGCACTCTGCCAGGCCTGTACCAGGGCTGTCTGCCAGCCGCGGTAGTTGGAGACACCGGCGTAGCGCACCCGCCCGGACTGCACCGCCAGGTCGAGCGCCGACAACGTCTCCTCCCACGGGGCGTCGTCGGACCACGCCTCGACCTGCCACAAGTCGACGTGCTCGCAACCGAGCCGATGCAACGAACCGTCCAGGTCACGCAGCAACGCGCCACGCGATGTGTCGTGCACCTGCTGCCCGTCGACAGTGGCGCTGCCGGCTTTTGTCGCGATCACCAGCTCGTCGCGGTCCACGACGTCATCGAGAAGGCTGCCCAGGATCTCCTCGCTCAGGCCGGCGCCGTAGCCCGCGGCGGTGTCGACCAGCGTTCCGCCCGACTCGACGAACGCCACGAGCTGGTCGCGTGCCTCATGCTCGTCGGTGTCCTTGCCCCACAGCCATGTCCCGAGCCCGAGCCGGGAGACCCGCAGCCCGCTCCGTCCGAGGCGTCGCTGCTGCATGGCGCGAGGCTAGTGGAGTCCGGGAGCCCCCACCCGGGCTAGGCTCGCCGCTCACCACCCTCCCTGGAGTCCCCGTGCGTCTCGGCCTCAGCCTCGGCTCCATCGGGTCCGGTGGTCCTGCCGAACCGGTTCGTCTGGCACGGGAGGCGGAGCACCTCGGCTACAGCGTCATCTGGGCGTCGGAGGCGTACGGCTCCGACGCGGCCACGCTGCTGAGCTGGGTCGCAGCGCACACGTCGAGCATCGACGTGGGAAGCGCCGTGCTGCAGATGCCAGCGCGCACGCCGGTGATGACCGCCATGACCGCGGCGACGCTGGACCTGCTGACCGGCGGACGGTTCCGGCTCGGGCTCGGCGTCTCCGGGCCGCAAGTATCCGAGGGCTGGCACGGCGTGCGGTTCGACGCGCCCCTCGCTCGGAGCCGCGAGTACGTCGAGGTCGTCCGCATAGCGCTGGCCCGCCGGATCGTCACGTACGACGGCGACCACTTCACGCTGCCGCTGCCGGACGGTCCCGGCAAGGCGTTGAAGCTCACGCTCCCCCCGACCGACACCGCGGTCCCGATCTACCTGGCGGCGGTTGGCCCGAAGAACCTGGAGCTCACCGGTGAGGTGGCCGACGGGTGGCTGGCGATCTTCTTCGCCCCGGAGCACGCCGCGCTGTCATTGGAGCCGCTGGGCGCCGGCACCCGGCGGGCCGGTCGGAGTTTGCTCGACGTGGACGTCAACGCCACGGTGCCGGTGGTGGTGGGGGACGACCTCGAGGCGGGCGCCAACCAGCTGCGGGGCCACACCGCGCTGTACGTCGGAGGCATGGGCAGCCGCACGCATAACTTCTACAACGCGCTGGTGCGACGCATGGGGTTCGGGGACGCGGCCCGCCGCGTCCAGGATCTGTACCTGGACGGACATCCCCGGGAGGCCATGGCGGCCGTGCCGAGGGAGCTGATCGACCAGACGGCGTTGATCGGGCCGTGCGAGCGCATCGCCGAGAGGCTGCACGCGTACGCCGAAGCGGGGGTCACCACGCTCAGCGTGCAGCCGTTCGGACACACTTCCGACGCGCGACTCGCGGCGGTCCGCGGGGTCAGCGAGGCGCTGATGAGCAGCGGTCTGGTGGACTGACGGCGTGAACCTGTTCGAAGCAGTGGTGCTCGGTGTCGTCGAGGGGGTCACCGAGTTCCTGCCTGTCTCGAGCACCGGGCACCTAACCATCGCCGAGAAGGTGCTCGGCCTGCCGATCGACGACGAGAGCATCACAGCGTTCACCGCCGTGATCCAGATCGGGGCGATCGCCGCGGTGCTCGTCTTCTTCCGCCGCGACCTCTGGCGGATCACCACCGCCTGGCTCTCCGGTCTGGTGCACCCCGAGCAGCGGGGCAGCTTCGACCACCGCTTCGGGTGGTACGTGATCCTCGGCTCGGTTCCGATCGTGGTCGCCGCACTGCTCGGCAAGTCGCTGGTGACGGGACCGCTGCGCAGCCTGTGGTGGGTGGCAGGGGCGTTGATCGCGTGGAGTGTGGTCATGGTCGCCGCCGAGCGTGTCGCGACGCAGCGGCGAGGTGAGCGCGACATCAGGCTCGTGGACGTGTTGGTGATTGGTGTGCTGCAGTGCGTCGCGCTCGTCCCGGGGGTGTCCCGCTCGGGGGCCACCATCTCGGCCGGCCTGTTCCTCGGCCTGGACCGGGTCACCTCCACCCGGCTGTCGTTCTTCCTGTCCATCCCGGCCCTGGTGGGCGCGGGCATCTATCAGCTGCCGCAGGCGCTGGACGGGGGAGTGGGGTGGTTGCCCACGCTGGTCGCCACCGTGGTCAGCTTCGTCGTCGCGTACGCCTCGGTGGCCTGGCTGCTGCGCTTCGTCGCCGGACACAGCATCACGGTGTTCGTGTGGTACCGGGTGGCGCTCGGTGCCCTGCTGCTGACCCTGCTCGGCACCGGCGTCACAGCCGCCACCTGAGGCGCTTCGCAGGTCGCTCCGGCGTGACGGGTGTGACTCCCGATTGCCGACTCCATACCCCGCAGGGTTGTCGCTGCGGTGGCTGTGCGGGCGTACACCTTCTCTGTGCCTCTCGAGCCGGGAAGCGGGCCGCCCGCCTAGGGTGGGCGGCGTGACGACCGTGATCCTCGTACGGCACGGCCGCACCGCGGCCAACGCCGACGGCATCCTGGCCGGCCACACGCCTGGCGTCGGGCTGGACGACACGGGGGCCGCGCAGGCCGCCGCCGTCGCGCATCGGCTCTCGGCGCTCCCGCTCGCGGAGGTGGTCACCAGCCCGCTGGACCGGACACTGCAGACGGCAGCCGAGATCGGCAAGGCCCAGAACCCCGAGCGCCGACCCCGATGCGAGAGCGACCTGATCGAGTGCGGGTACGGGTCGTGGACCGGCCAGTCGTTGAAGGTGCTGGCCAAGTCCCCGCTCTGGAGAACGGTGCAGCTGCACCCGAGCGCAGTGCGCTTCCCCGAGGGTGAGTCGATGCCTGAGATGCAGCTGCGGGCGGTGGCGGCGCTACGCCGGTGGGACGGCGCCATCGGCGACGAGCACGGGCCGCAGGCGGTGTGGGCAGCGGTCAGCCACGGTGACGTGATCAAGTCCGTGCTTGCCGACGCCCTCGGCGTACATCTCGATTCGTTCCAGCGCATCGTTGTCGGTCCCGGGTCGGTCAGCGTGATCCAGTACACCGACCTGCGCCCGTTTGTACTGCACGTCAACGATCTGGGCACCGACCTTGCCGGCCTGAAGCCACCCAAGCGGCGCTCGCGGCGGCGTCGTAGCAGCGACGCCGAGATCGGCGGAGGCTCGGGCGCCGCCTAGTTTCGGCGGGGCGCATGCAGCGACGGACCGGCTGCGTTGTGGCCGACGAGCAGCCGGACGGCCCGTGCACCGGTCCTACCCGGTCCAGCGGCAGGTCGCCCACCGGGTCCAGGAGCCGCGTCGCACTAGCGTGGAGACCATGCTCGAATGCATTCCGCGTGCCGCGCTCGCCCTGGCCACGACCCTCGTCGTCACGAGCTGCAGAGACTCCGACGAGCCTGCCGGCAGCTCGCCTGAGGACGGTGGCTCGGCGGGCAGCACGATCACCATCAACGGCGACGACGCGCTGACGTGGGGCGACGGGGCGTACGGCGTCGTCCTCGCTCACGGCGCGGCGTTCGACGCGGCCAGCTGGAAGCAGCAGGCCACCGCGATCGCCGATCAGGGAGCGACGGTGATCGCGGTCGAGAACATCAGCCCCGAGGCGATCCGGGACACGGTCGAGCAGCTGCAGGACGACGGGATCAGCGATGTCGCCCTCATCGGGGGCAGCGCCGGTGCCGACGCCATCCTCGAGCTCGCGAGCCAGGAGCCGGACCTTCCCGACCAGCTGGTCCTCCTCTCGCCGAACGGGACGGTCGAGGGGCTGGGTGAGGAGCCCAAGCTCTTCATCGCCAGCGAGGACGAGTCGGTCGCCGATGTGTCCACCGAGCTGGCCGAGTCCGCCCCGGGCGACGAGAACGAAGCGAAGATCCTGCCGGGCTCGGCCCACGCCCAGAACATCTTCGACACCGATCAGGCGGAGCCGGTTCTCGACGCGATTCTCGAGCGGCTGGAGCGTTTCGCGACGCAGTGAGGGACGCACCTAGGGAGAACCCGATCAGGACGAGGCCCCGTTCGGACCGTGCCCACGAGGACCAGCCGGCCACCGGGCAGCCGGACGGCCTGGCTCTGCTGATCAGCCAGACACGCCTTAGGCTCGGAGCATGCTCATCCACCGGTACGACTCCCCGGATCGGTTCGTCACCGGAACCGTCGGACCGCCCGGTGACCGTACGTTCTTCCTTCAGGCCCGTGAGGGCGCCCGGCTCACCTCGGTCGCCCTGGAGAAGCAGCAGGTGGCGGTTCTGGCCGAACGTCTTGGCGAGCTGCTCGCCCGGATCGAGGCTCCCGACACGCTGAACCGGATCGTGGTGGCGGTGCCGGACGCCGACGTCCAGGACGCTGCGGAGGTCGGTGACACGGCGCCCCTCGATCAGCCCATCGAGGAGGAGTTCCGCGTCGGCACGATGACGCTGGCGTGGGACGAGGAAGTCCACGCGGTCGTAGTTGAGGCGTTCGCGGCGACCGAGAGCGAAGATGATGAGACGAGCGAGGCGCTGGTCGTCACGATCACGGCCACGATGGCGCAGGAGTTCGCCTCCCGTGCCCGGGTCGTCATTGGCGCCGGTCGCGCCACCTGTCCGTTCTGCAGTCACCCGATCGATCCCGAGGGCCACCTGTGCCCGCGCGCCAACGGCTTCAAGCGGCTCAACCGCGGTTGACCGTGACCGATGTCTCGGAAGCCGAAGTCGCCGCCGTTCTGCAGCACGGCGAGCTGACTCTCGAAGGACGGCTGGTGCCGGCCTCCAACGCCAGCTTCTACGGCGAGGTGACGCTCGACGGGGTTGCGCTGCCGTGCGTGTACAAGCCGGTACGGGGCGAGCGGCCGCTGTGGGACTTCCCGCACGGCACGCTGGCCGGCCGGGAGGTCGCTGCTTACGCCGTCGCACAGCTGGCCGGGTGGCTGGTTGTCCCGCCCACCGTGCTCGGCGACGGACCCTTTGGGCCGGGCATGTTGCAGCAGTGGATCGAGGGAGGCCCAGAAGAGGGCTCAGGCGAGCGCCCAGATGAGGGCACGATCGAGGGGACGGCCACCGTCTTGGTCGACCTGGTCGGACGCCGTGACATTCCTGCGGGGTGGTTGCACGTGCTCGACGCCGTCGATGCGTACGACGACCTGGTGTCGCTGGTGCACGCCGATGACCCGACGCTGCGCAGCATGGCCGTGTTCGATGCTGCGGTGAACAACGCCGACCGCAAGGGTGGCCACGTGCTCGTGGGTCGTGGGGGAGCGGTGCGGGGCTGCGATCACGGCGTCACGTTCCACATCGAGGACAAGCTGCGAAGCGTGCTCTGGGGCTGGGCCGGCCGGCCCCTGGTCGACGCCGACCGTGAGGCGTTGACCCGGCTGGCGTGCGCCTTGCGGCAGACCGCGACAGAGGTCCGGCTCGGCGAGCTGCTCCGCAGCGACGAGGTGGTGCAGCTGCGTCGGCGGGTCGACCGGCTGCTGCGAACGGGCCGGCATCCGCGGCCGTCGCCGGGGTGGCCCGCGATCCCGTGGCCGGCGTTCTGACGCAGTCTCGTTAGGGTTGCGGCCATGCGTTCGTGGGCCTCGCCGCCGGTCCCGTCGTTGGCCGGAGTGAGGCTCGGTGAGGCGCTGACGCTACGCGTCCACGACACGGCGAGTGGTCGGCTGGTGCCGCTGCAGTCGATCGGACAGGCCCGGATGTACGTGTGCGGCATCACGCCGTACGACGCGACGCACCTCGGCCACGCGGCAACCTACATCGCGTACGACGTGCTGCAGCGAGCCTGGCGCGATGCGGGTACGAACGTCTCGTACTCCCAGAACGTGACCGATGTCGACGACCCGCTGCTGGAGCGCGCCCGCGAACGCGGCGAGGACTGGGCTGCGCTGGCGGACCGCGAGATCGAGCTGTTCCGCGAGGACATGACAGCGTTGCGGGTGCTGGCGCCCGACGACTTCGTCGGGGCGGTGGAGTCGATCCCGTCCATCGTGGCGCTCATCGAGCGGCTGCGTGAGCGCGGCGCGGTCTACCACGTCGACGGCGACCTGTACTTCGAAGTGCACACCGACCCGGGTTTCGGCGACGTCAGCGGCTATGACGAGGCGACGATGCGCAGGCTGTCGGCCGAGAACGGTGGTGATCCCGACCGGACGGGTAAACGCGACCCCCTCGACTGCCTGCTCTGGCGGGCCGTACGTCCCGACGAGCCGGCCTGGGACTCACCATTTGGCCCCGGCCGTCCCGGCTGGCACGTGGAGTGCGCCGCGATGGCAGTCGAGCTGCTGGGCATGGGATTCGACGTCCAGGGCGGGGGCAGCGACCTGATCTTTCCGCACCACGAGACGTCCGCGTCGGAGGCGCAGGTCGCCCTCGACGAGCGACCGTTCGCGCAGGCGTACGTGCATGCCGGCCTGGTCGGCCTGGCCGG
>JACCZI010000282.1 GCA_013696015.1 Nocardioidaceae bacterium | reverse complement strand
TCGATGCTGCCGAGCAGGTCCGCGACCGAGGAGCCTCCGGGCAGGATGAACGTGTTGCTCATCCGCGACAGCGGCGGATGCGCATAGGACGCGCGCCGCCCGTTGGCGGATATCTGCGTCGTTCCGGCGATCGGGTTAGAGCGATCACTGAGTGCGCCGGTCTGGACGCCTCGGTCGAGCAGCACGGTGCGGACGGCCTCGGCTCCCTCGTCGTCGATGGCGTACGAGCCGAATCCTGCCGCGATGGTGGGGTCGTCCACCGCCGTGATGAGCTCACTGCCGACGCGTTCACCGCTGGTGTGCGCGTAGATGCTGCTGCCGCGCGTCAGGGCATCGGCTTCGAGACCGTGTCCGCAGGCCTCGTGCAGCAACAAGCCACCTCCGGACGGACCCAGAATGACGGGCAGGCGGCCGCTCGGGGACTCGATCCCGTTGAGTGCTCGGAGGGCGCGTTCGGCAGCCCGGACGCCAATGGCTTCCGGCGCATCACCGTCGTACAGCTCCATGCCGCCACCGATCCCGGGACCGTCGAAGCCGGTCTGCATGCGCCCGTTGTGCCGGGCACTCACCTGGCAGGTGAGCCGGGTCCGCACCCGCGTGTCTTCGGCGACCCCGCTGTCAGTGGTAGCCACCAGCATCGACTGGGTCACGTCGACATGCGTCGCGGTGACGTCGCGCACCCCGGCGCTCCTGGCTGCGGTGTCGACACGGCGCAAGAGCTCGACCTTCGCCGATGCGGTGACGTCTGTCGGAGGACGTCGCGCATGCTGGGCGGGCAAGACGGGCCGTTGTCGCAGGTCGATCGAGAGTGCTGCCCGTGCTGAGGAAGTGGCGCCGCTCGCGACCGCGGCGGCCGCAGCGGCTTCGACGAGTGAGCGTCGGGTCACGACATTGGTGTAGGCGTACCCGGCTCGACCCGCCGTGACCACGCGTACGCCGGCACCGAGGTCGAGGTCGCTGCGGATCTCGGCCACGCCACCACCAGCGAGCCGAAGAGTCTCGGTAGCTCGCCGTTCGAGGAACACCTCGGCCCAATGGCCGCCCGCTCGCAAAGCCTTCTCGAGTACGGCGCCGAGGTCTTCTTCGTCAATCGGCAACGCGTTCATCGACTCAGCCGGTGGCTCGTAGTCGCAGCGCCGCAGGATCGAGCACCCGCAGTCGTCCACGCCCCACCTCGACCACACCTTCGAGGTGGAGCCGCTGCAGGACCTGGTTGACAGTTGGTCGGCTTGCCCCGGCCAGTCCTGCTAGGTCGTCCTGGGTGAGGGGGACCACGGTGCCAGGCGCACCCTTGCCGTAGATCTCGCACAACTCACAGAGACGTCGAAAGACACGCTGGTCGACCCCGACGTACAGGGCCTCGATGAGGCGTTGGCTCAGCTGGTCGACGCGTTCGACGAGCAAGCGGACGACCAGTCGCTCCACGGCCGGGTGCTGCTGGCAGAGCGCCTTGAACACGGTTCCACTCAACGAGAGTGTTTCCGCGGGTTCGAACGCAACCACTGTTGCTGTGCGCCGATGCGCCTGTCCTATGGCCGCCAGCTCCCCGAATGCATCCCCGGGCGAGAGCACGTTCAGCGTGAGCGACTCTCCGGTCGGACGCGACACCCGCACGCCTAGCCGGCCCCGCCGTACCAGATGCAAACTTTGCCCTGGATCACCTTCGTGGACGAGCACCTCGCCACGGTCGAAGTGGCAGGGTCGCGTTGCGGCCAACACGCGGGCCCTGTCTGCCTCGGACAGGCTGGAGAGCAGTTGCCACTGCACGGCGCACAGTGGATCACAAACTGAGTGCATACGTCATTACGGTTGGCCCGAGGCGTTCCGCCAAGATGTCGGCATGACTACGCCCTCACCAGAGCTTGCAGCGCTGCTCGTACGCATCGGTGATCTCGCCGGACAAGCGACCCGACCGACGACGCTTCGCGCCGAGCTGGCTCGCGCAGCTGCCAGCGTTCGTCAGCTGCTCGATGCGGCCGCGTGCTCGATCGCGTTGGTCGAGCCGGACGGCGGATCGCTGCGGTTCTTCGCCGCCGACGGAGCAGGCTCACAGGCGATCATCGACATAACGATGCCGGTGGGACGCGGCATCGCCGGCTGGGTCGCAATGGCGGGGCAGGGCATCGCGGTGGGCGATGTCAGCCGCGACCCGCGCCCCGCCCGCGCCGTCGCTGAGGCCACCAACTATGTGCCGACGAGCATTCTTGCCGTCCCGCTGATGGACGAGGAGGGCGCCGTGCTCGGGGTCATCGAGGTGCTCGATCCGCAGCTCGGGAGCGACGACACCGGGCGCGCGCTCGACGTTCTCGGGACGGTCGGCGATCAGGTCGCGTCGATCGTGCGGCTGGCCCAGGTGTACGACAACCTCGGCGCCGCCCTGCTCCGGGCACTGACGCAGGCGGAGGACGAGGCAGGCTTCGGAGACGCGCTGCGGGAGCTGGTGGCAACGGAGGGTGACGAGCTCGCCGGGTTGGCCGTCGCCTTCCACGACCTCGCCAGCCTCGGGTCGGACGCATCGATCCTGGCCCGGCGGGTGCTGGAAGAGGTCGCAGCCTTCGCGCGGTCCCGCCGGTGAGCGGACTACCCGCCTGGGCCGGCGCCTTCGACCCAGATCGGATCGAGACCGTCGCAGCGTTGCCGCTGCCCCTTCCGGTCCGCGACTGGGCGTGGGGTGGCGCGACCGGTCACGGAGTGAAGGTGGCGGTGGTGGACAGCGGTGTCGAGGCCGACCATCCGCGGGTCGGCGGTCTAGCGGGGGCGGTCTCGATCGAGCCGAACGCCGACGGCGGGACCAAGGTGGTCGAGGGCTTGCATGAGGATCTTGTTGGGCACGGCACCGCGTGCGCGGCGATCATCCGCATGCTGGCACCGGACGCGAAGATCTACAGCGTGCGGGTGCTGGGGTCCAACCTCAAGGGCAGGGGGGCGACCTTCTTGGCTGGCATCCGGTGGGCCTTGGACAACGGCATACACGTCGTCAACATGAGCCTGAGCAGCAAGAGCGACCAGTGGTTCGGGCCGCTCCACGAGATCGCCGACGAGGCGTACTTCCGCAACGTGATGCTCGTGTGCGCGGCTAACAATGTGCCGGGGCCGACGTACCCATCGCAGTTCGCCTCGGTGTTCTCGGTGGCGGCCCGGCCGGGCAGTGATCCGCACGCGATTGCCTACAACCCCCGGCCGCCGGTCGAGTACGGCGCCTGTGGGATCGACGTCGACGTGGCGTGGCAGGGAGGTGGGTCGATCGTGGCGACGGGCAACAGCTTCGCTACGCCGCATGTGGCGGGGTTGATCGCGGCGCTGCTGTCCAAGCACGCGGGGTTGACGCCGTTTCAGGTGAAGGCGGTGTTGCAGGCCGTCGCGGACAACGCGGAGGGCTGAGGCCGCAGGCGGTCGCGTGGGCGTCCGCGAGTACGGCACGCAGCTGCGCCTCGTTGCTCAGGTTGAACGCGAGGTGCCGTTGGTAGCCGGGGGGAGTACTTCAGCGGTCCCGGGAGCCCGGCGCGCCCGGCTCTTGGACGTAGATGTGGCCTTCGACGTCGTCGTCGCCTTTGGCGGTCTGCTCTTCGGCCAAGCGCCTGGCGTGGCCTTCGGTGTCTTCAAGGGTTTCGTCGGTGTCGGCCGGGTCGTTGGTTGGACCGGTGGTCATGGTGTTCTCCTCGCTCAGAAAATGCCGGGCCGTTCGTGGCAACGATGACACGAGCGCCAGGGCGTCACCGTTCGCGGGCTGACACTGAGCGATCATTCGGGTTATCCGGCCAGCCAGGGGGAAATTCGCCGGAGAGCTCCTCCGCCTGCTTGAGGAGCTGCTTGCGGGCACGTTCGGGCAGCCGGTCTCCGAACACGACGCCGGACAGGTGGTCGGTCTCGTGCTGGAGGCAGCGAGCCACCAGGCCGGACCCGGTGTACGTGATCGCGACGCCGGTGTGGTCGACGCCGTGGACTGTGGCCGTGTCGAGGCGGGCGCAGTCGGCGAAGACGCCCGGCAGCGACAGGCAGCCTTCCTCGCCCTCGTCGAGCGTTCGGTCCTTGCCCTCGGGCAGCTCCAGGACGGGGTTGCAGACGACTCCCCGGACGTGGTTGTGGTCATCGTCGGGGCAGTCGAAGACGAAGATGGCCGCGTCGACGCCGATCTGGTTCGCCGCCAGGCCGACTCCTTCGGCGGCGTACATGGTCGCGCACAAGTCGGCGACCAGCTCGGCGAGGGCGTCGTCGAAGGTCGTCACCGGTTGCAGAGCCCGATGCATGACCGGGTTGCCCCACCGCGTGATGGCGCGGACGGTCCCGCCGCTCGGCAGTGATGTCACGGCGGCGCAGCGTACCCGACCGGCGCCGGCCGGTGTCCCGATCCCATGTTCACGTGGGAAAGGGTCGCTTCCAATGGGATCGAACCCGTTGGAAGCGACCCGCAGCCATTGGAAGTGCGTGGGCGTCAGGCGCCGAACCAGCCCGGGGCCGCCGTCCGGAACGCCGCCGGCTTCCAGGACCCGCAGCCCTCGGGGAGTACGGCCAACAGCGGTACGCCAGTGAGCCGGGGCAGATCCTCCCAGTTGCACTGCGCCGCGAGGTCCGGGGACGTGGGCCAGGCACCGATCACCAAACCGTGCACGGTCAGTCCGCCGTCTCGGACTGCGGCGACGGTCAGCTCGGTGTGGTTCAGCGTCCCCAGCCCGGCTCGGGTGACGACCACGATCTCGACACGGTTGGTCTGGTGCAGTCGCGCCGCGAGGTCGAGGACCGTGCCGCCTTTGCAGTCCAGCCGGACCCGTACGCCGCCGGCACCTTCGATGAGCACGGTCGGTGCCTCTAGCGCCGCGATCTGATCGGCCAGGTCGCTGACCGTGGGCAGGGTCCGGCCCGCCAGTCGGGCTGCGGTCTCGGGGGCTAGCGGATGCGGAAGGCGGACCAGCTCGTGCACGTCCGTGATGCCGCTCAGCCGGGCGACCTCGTGGACGTCACCCGGCTCATCTTCGGCCACGCCGGTCTGCACCGGCTTGACCACTGCAACTGGGCCGTCCCGCGCGGCGACGACTGCCATGGCGGCAGTAGCAACGGTCTTGCCGACGGCGGTGTCGGTGCCCGTGATGACCACGAACCTCATCGCCTGGCCTTGCCGCCGCTCCCGCTCGAGCTCCCCGCAATTGGCGGGACGTTGACGTCAGCAGACCCGCGCGACGTCAGTTTCCCGCCAATTGCGGTATGGACGACGGTGCGCAGCGCGTCGGCGGCGTGCGCCAGTCCCGGGGGGTCGAGGTCGGCGCGGGCGGTGACTCGCAGCCGCGAGACGCCGTCGGGAACGGATGGCGGGCGGAAGGCACCGAGGCGGACGCCGCGCTCCGCAGCGGCCGCCTGCGCGGCGAGGGTCGCCGCCGGGCTCGGCAG
>JACCZI010000276.1 GCA_013696015.1 Nocardioidaceae bacterium | reverse complement strand
GCCGGTGACACAGCCCGCCCCCGCGGCCTCGCCGCCGCCGGCCTGGCTCCCCGGTGCCGCGGCCGGGGTGGCCATCGCTGGAGCCGGGTTGCTGTCGTGCCTCGGCCTTGCGGTGCTGACCTGGCTGTCCGGAGACGGTGGCTCGGTGACCGGTGCGCTGCGCGCCGGTGCGACCGGCTGGCTGCTCGGGCACGGCAGCGGGATCACCACCCCACGGGCGTCCATAACTGTCGTCCCGCTCGGCCTGACGCTCGTTGTGGTCGCGCTGAGCTGGTACGCCGGACGGTGGGCGGCTCGCGTCTCGGGCGCCGGGGACAGTGTGCGTGGCGCCGCCAGCATCGCGGCCGCGGTCGGCCTCGGTTACGCCGTAACCGTGCTGGTAGTCGCGGTGGTGAGTACGGCGCCGGCCGTGTCGGTGTCCTGGTACAAGGCGGTGCCGATCGCCTTGTTGCTGACGGGCGGCGTCGCCGGACTCGGCGCCGCCGCAGTGGGCGGCACCGCCCGGGCGTGGCTGGACCATCTGCCCGAGGACGTCCAGCTCGCGCTGCGTGGAGCCGTAGCGGGAGTCGCCACCCTGCTCTGCGCGGCAGCCCTGATCCTGGTCGCGTCAGTGATGCTGCATCTGTCGGCGCTGCAGCGGATGCTGTCGTCGCTCGACCTCGGGCTCGTCGCCGGTCTGGTGCTCCTGGTGGCTTGCGTCCTGGTGCTGCCCAATGCGGCGCTGTTCACGGTCTCGGTGCTGCTGGGTCCCGGCTTCGCCCTCGGGACCGGCACCTCGGTCAACGTGATCGCGGTTCACCTGGGAGCGGTTCCGGCGGTGCCCTGGTTCGCCGCTGTCCCCAGCCCCGGCTCCCCACCGTTGTGGGTGGCCGGCCTGACCGCCCTGCCGATCGCGTGCGGAGTCGCGGCTGGTGTCGTGGCCGTCCGCCGCGCCCCGGTGGCCGGCTACCGCCAGGCGGCCTGGCGAGGAGTGCTAGCCGGTGGGCTGGCCGGAGCCGGTGTTGCGGCACTGGTGGCCGCAAGCGGCGGCAGCATCGGGCCTGGCCGGATGTCCGATGTCGGCCCCGCGGTGCTCGCCTGCGTGGCCGTGGCCGTTCCCGCAATGGCGGCTGGTGGCCTGCTCGGTGGGACCGGAGCACGTCTCGTGCGCCGATCGTCCCCGGCCGGCTGGACGTCTCGCTTCACGGGGTCTCGGCCCCCCGATCCTGAGGCGAGCGACCCGCCGATCGAGCAGTGAGACGGAGGTACGGCCGGGCGGGACCGGGACCGGCTCGCCTCGTGGTGCTGGTCTCCGGGAGCGGCACCAACCTGCAGGCACTGCTCGACGCGTCCGGCGATCCGGCGTACGGGGCACGCGTCGTCGCCGTGGGCGCCGATCGCGACGGTATCGAGGGGCTGGCCCGGGCCGAGCGCCACGGGGTCCCGGTGTTCACCCTCCGCGTCGCAGACCGCTCCGACCGGACGGCCTGGGACGCTGCGTTGACGACCCGAGTGGCGTCGTACGACCCCGATCTCGTCGTGCTCGCCGGTTTCCTGAAGCTGACCGGAGCGCAGTTCCTGGCCCGTTTCGACGGTCGTACGGTCAACACGCACCCGGCGCTGTTGCCGGCGTTCCCCGGGATGCAGGCGCCCGCTGATGCGGTGGCGCATGGGGTGCGGGTCAGTGGCGCAACACTCTTTGTCGTCGACGCGGGGGTCGATACCGGTCCCATCGTGGCGCAGGCCGCTGTGCCTGTGCACCTCGACGACGACGCGGCCACGCTGCACGAGAGGATCAAGACCGTCGAGCGGACGATGCTCGTCGAGTCCGTGGGCCGGATGGTCCGCGAGGGCTGGTCCATCGAGGGCAGGAAGGTCCGGATCGGATGACCGACGACGAGCAGCGGCGGCCGGTGCGCCGCGCCCTGGTCTCGGTCTACGACAAGAGCGGCCTCGACCGCCTGGCCCGGGGGCTGCACGGCGCAGGCGTGACACTGGTCTCCACCGGCTCGACCGCCGACCGGATCGCGGCTATCGGTGCTCCGGTGACGCGGGTCGAGGACGTCACCGGGTTCCCGGAGTGCCTGGACGGGCGGGTCAAGACGCTGCACCCGGCGGTGCATGCGGGGCTCCTGGCCGACCTGCGGCGAGAGCGCCACCGCGACCAGCTCGACGAGCTCGGCATCGAGCCGTTCGACCTGGTCGTGTCCAACCTGTACCCGTTCCGCGAGGCGGTGCGCTCCGGTGCGAACCCGCACGAGTGCGTCGAGCAGATCGACATCGGGGGGCCGGCGATGGTCCGCGCTGCCGCCAAGAACTTCGCAAACGTGGCGGTCGTCGTGTCTCCGGCGCACTATGACGATGTGCTCGAGGCCGTACGCGGCGGCGGGTTCACGCTTTCGCAGCGCGAGCGTCTGGGCGCCGAGGCGTTCGCGCACACCGCGACGTACGACCTGGACGTCGCGGCATGGTTCGCGCAGGATCTGGTGCGAGAACCAGGTGAGCGGTGGCCGCGGTTCGCGGGGCTCGCCCTGCAGCGGCGTGCGGTGCTGCGCTATGGCGAGAACCCGCACCAGAGCGCGGCGCTCTACACCGAACCGGGCGCCGACCCCGGCCTCGCGTCGGCCGAGCAGCTGCACGGCAAGCAGATGTCGTTCAACAACTACGTCGATGCGCAGGCCGCACACCGGGCGGCCCACGACTTCGCCCGGCCCGCCGTGGCGATCATCAAGCACACCAACCCGTGTGGCATTGCAGTCGCGGACGATGTCGCGGCCGCCCATGCCAAGGCGCAGGCCTGTGACCCTGTCTCAGCGTTCGGCGGCGTCATCGCGACGAACCGGGCGGTGAGCGCGGTGATGGCGGCGCAGGTTGCCGACGTTTTCACCGAGGTGGTGGTGGCCCCCAACTTCGACGCCGACGCCCTCGAGGTCTTGCAGCAGAAGCAGAACATCCGGCTGCTGCGGTGCCCGGCGCCTCCCAGGTCGGCCGTCGAGTGGCGCCCGATCAGCGGGGGCGCTTTGGCGCAGGTCGCTGACCGACTGCAGGCCGACGGCGACCACTCCGCGGCCTGGCGGCTGGTGAGCGGTGCCTCCGCCGACGGCGACATGCTCGCCGACCTCGACTTCGCCTGGCGGGCCTGCCGGTCGGTGAAGTCGAACGCGATCGTGCTCGCTGCGGGGGGCGCCACGGTGGGGGTCGGGATGGGGCAGGTCAACCGGGTCGATGCGGCCCGGCTGGCGGTGTCCCGCGCGGGCGGCCGGGCCCGGGGGGCGGTGGCTTCCTCGGATGCGTACTTTCCGTTTCCCGACGGCCTGGCGGTGCTCGCCGACGCCGGCATCGTGGCGGTAGTGCAACCCGGCGGCTCGATCCGCGACGAGGAGGTCGTTGCCGCTGCCCGCGAGGCCGGTGTGGTGATGTACCTGACCGGTACCCGCCACTTTTCACATTGACACCGGAGCTTGGCGGCTTGGCGTATGCCTGGCCCCGGCCGCCCCATCTCCCGAGTGGCGCAAGATTGCGGTGTTGCCTGCGGTGCGCCAGGTCGTGCCGCCCCGGTTCCGAACCTGCGCCACCGCGGGCTGACCCCGTGGCAGACTTCCACCCCGTGACGGCCCAGACGCTCGACGGCAGGGCCACCGCGGCTGCGATCCGCGCCGAGCTCACCGATCGGGTGGCGACGCTCCGCCAGCGCGGAGTGGTCCCTGGTCTGGGGACTGTTCTCGTCGGCAACGACCCGGGCAGCTTCGCCTACGTCGCCGGCAAGCACCGAGACTGCGCCCAGGTCGGCATCGAGTCGATCCGCGTCGAGCTGCCCGCCGACGTGCCCCAGGAGACAGTCGAGTCCGAGGTCGACCGACTCAACGCCGACCCCGGATGCCACGGTTTCATCGTGCAGCTGCCGCTGCCGAGGGGGCTCGACGAGTACGCCGTGCTCGGCCGGGTCGACCCGGTCAAGGACGCCGACGGGCTGCATCCGACGAACCTCGGCTGGTTGGTGCTCGGCCGGGAGGCACCGTTGCCCTGCACCCCGCGGGGCATCGTCGAGCTGCTGCGGCGTTACGACGTCCCGATCGCCGGCGCCACGGTGTGCGTGATCGGCCGCGGTGTCACGGTGGGCCGGCCGTTGGGGTTGCTGCTGACCCGGCGCAGCGAGAACGCAACGGTGACGCTCTGCCATACCGGGACGCGCGACCTGGCCGCCGAGGTGGCGCGGGCGGACATCGTGGTGGCGGCGGCGGGCGTGCCGGGCCTGGTCACGGGCGACCTGCTCAAGCCGGGGGCTGTGGTGCTGGACGTCGGGATCTCCCGCACCGACTCCGGGCTGGTCGGCGACGTCGCCTCCGATGCCGCCACGGTGGCGGGCTGGATCGCGCCCATGCCGGGTGGCGTCGGCCCGATGACCCGGGCGATGCTGCTGACGAACGTGGTCGAGGCCGCCGAGCGCCGCTGCGCCAGCGGATGAGCCGCTCCCGGCCCTTGTCGCTGGGAACCGTCGTGTACGCGGGGGTGCTGGTGGCACTGGCGGCCGGGCTGGTGCTCGTCGCCGCTGGCCCGTGGCGCGCCGGTGCTGGGGTGTGTGGTGGGGCGATGCTCATGGCTGGCGTCGCTCGCGTGCTCATCCCGGACCGGATGTCGGGGCTGCTGCGCGTCCGCCGGCGCTCCAGCGATGCCCTGCTGCTGCTGCTGCTCGGAACCGCACTCGTCCTGCTGGCGATCGTGGTCCCACCGCAGCCGTAGCCGTACGTCAGCCCAGCAGGCCCAGCTGACGTACGGCGTCGCGCTCCTCGGCCAGCTCGCGTGCACTGGCGTCGATCCGCTGCCGCGAGAAGTCGTTGATCTCGAGGTCCGGCACGATCTCGTACCCGCCCTCATCCGTCATCACGGGGAACGACGACACCAGGCCCTCCGGGACGTCGTATGACCCGTCGGAGCGCACCGCCATCGACACCCAGTCCCCGTCCTTGCTGCCCTGGAGCCAGTCGCGGGCGTGGTCGATGGTTGCCGACGCCGCAGACCCGGCTGACGAGGCGCCCCGCGCCTCGATGATCGCGGCACCGCGCTGCTGGACGGTGGGGATGAACTCGCTCTCCAGCCAGGTCCGGTCGGCCACCAGCTCGGCGGTGTCATTGCCGGCCACCTGCGCATGAAAGATGTCCGGATACTGCGTCGCCGAGTGGTTGCCCCAGATCGTGACCCGTCTGATGTCGTTGACCGACGAGCCGGTCTTGGCGGCTAGCTGGGCGAGAGCCCGGTTGTGGTCGAGGCGGGTGAGGGCGCTGAACCGCTCGGCGGGGATGTCCGGAGCATTGGACATCGCGATCAACGCGTTGGTGTTGGCGGGGTTGCCCGTCACGGTCACCCGGACGTCGTCGGCTGCGTGGTGGTTGAGCGCCTTGCCCTGGCCGGTGAAGATCGCACCGTTGGCCTCGAGTAGGTCTGCGCGCTCCATACCCTTGGAGCGTGGGCGGGCACCCACGAGCAGCGCGACGGACACGCCGTCGAAGGCCACTGCCGGGTCGTCGGAGATCTCGACCCCGGCCAGCAGCGGGAAGGCGCCGTCATCGAGCTCCATGACCACGCCCTCGAGCGCCGTCAACGCCGGCGTGATCTCCAGCAGCCGCAGCTGCACCGGGGTGTCGGGTCCCAGCAGCGCCCCGCTGGCGATGCGGAACAGCAGGCTGTAGCCGATCTGACCGGCGGCTCCGGTCACCGCGACCTTGACTGGGCTGGGGCTCACTACGCGCTCCTGGGCTGGTCCGAGGGGGATGCCGGACGCTAGCAAACCCATATCTCCCGACGTTGGGGCCGTGTCTGCGACGTCACCGTCGGGAGATCGGTCTCGACGGGGTGCGAGACTAGGGACCTCCCGACATGGAGGTTGTGTACACGACCTCAGTGTCGGGAGATTCGGTCCAGTCACCCGGTCGGGAGTCGCAGCACATGGCGAAGGTGAAGGTCGAGAAGCCGGTCGTCGAGCTCGACGGTGACGAGATGACCCGGATCATCTGGCAGTTCATCAAAGAGCGCCTGATCCACCCGTACCTCGACGTTGACCTGCTCTACTACGACCTGAGCATCGAGAGCCGGGATGCCAGTGACGACCAGATCACCGTGGACGCGGCGAACGCGATCAAGCAGCACGGCGTCGGAGTGAAGTGCGCGACGATCACCCCGGACGAGGCGCGGGTCGCGGAGTTCGGCCTGAAGCGGATGTGGCGATCGCCCAACGGCACGATCCGCAACATCCTCGGCGGGGTGATCTTCCGTGAGCCGATCGTGATCTCCAACATCCCGCGGTTGGTGCCCGGGTGGACCAAGCCGATCATCGTCGGGCGTCACGCGCACGGCGACCAGTACAAGGCGACCGACTTCAAGGTCCCCGGCGCGGGCACGGTGACGCTGACGTACACCCCGGCCGACGGCACCGACCCGGTCGAGATGGAGATCGTCTCGATGCCCGAGGACGGCGGTGTCGTCCTGGGCATGTACAACTTCAACACCTCTATCGAGGACTTCGCCCGCGCGTCGCTTTCGTACGGGCTGCAGCGCGGCTACCCCGTCTACCTGTCCACCAAGAACACGATCCTCAAGGCCTACGACGGGGCTTTCAAGGATATCTTCGCCCGGGTGTACGAGTCGGAGTTCAAGGCCGACTACGAGGCGGCCGGGCTGACGTACGAGCACCGCCTCATCGACGACATGGTCGCTGCCGCGCTGAAGTGGGAGGGCGGCTATGTGTGGGCCTGCAAGAACTACGACGGCGACGTGCAGTCCGACACGGTCGCGCAGGGGTTCGGCTCGCTCGGTCTCATGACGTCGGTGCTGATGACACCCGACGGACGAACCGTCGAGGCCGAGGCCGCGCACGGCACGGTCACCAGGCACTACCGCCAGCACCAGCAGGGCAAGCCGACCTCGACCAACCCGATCGCGTCGATCTTCGCCTGGACCGGCGGGCTCAAGCACCGCGGGAAGCTCGACGGCACGCCAGCGGTGACCGCCTTTGCCGAAGGGCTGGAGCAGGTGTGCGTCGAGACCGTCGAGAGCGGCAGCATGACCAAGGACCTGGCCCTGCTGGTCGGACCCGACCAGGGCTGGCTCACGACCGAGGAGTTCCTCGCGGCCCTCGACGAGAACCTCGCCGCCGCCGAGAGATGATGCATTGAGGTTGCCGTAGCAGCCGATACGCATATTCGCTCGTAGAGGAGGCGTCATGCGCAGCAAGCGTCGCCGGCAGTCATTGGCGCCGCTGCTGCGCGATGCCCGGCTGGAGGTGCTCCCGACCCCCACCGCCGAGCAGCGAATCATCGAGAACGTCGCCGCGGGTCGGACCATCACCGTGACCGCATCCCCGAACCGGGGACTGGAGGCCACGCTCGAGCTTGCGGAGCGCCTGGCGGGCTCCGGCTACCGTGCGGTCCCGCACCTGGCGGCGAGGATGGTGAGCGGACGGTCCGAACTGACCGAGATCAGCGAGCGGCTGGCCGCCGCGGGCATCGACACGGTGTTCGTGCCGGCGGGGGACGCCGACCCCATCGCCGGCGACTACTCCAGTGCGGTGGACCTGCTCGAGGACCTGACGGCCCTGGGCTCACCGTTTGGACACGTCGGCGTGACCGGCTATCCCGAGTCGCATCCCACCATCGGCGACGACGTCACCGTGCAGTCGATGTGGGACAAACGGCGGTACGCCACGTACATCGTGAGCAACATGTGCTTCGACCCGGGTGCGCTGCGGCACTGGATCGCCCGCATCCGCAAGCGCGGGATCACGCTGCCGGTGCTCGTCGGGCTGGCCGGCCCGGTCGAGCGCACCAAGCTGCTGGCCATGGCCACCAAGATCGGCGTGGGGGAGTCCACGCGGTTCCTGACCAAGAACAAGGCGAACGTCGCCAAGATCGCCTCGCCCGGCTACAGCCCGGAACGGTTCCTCGACAAGACCGCCGCGACTCTCACCGCGCCTGAGTCGCTGGTCACCGGCCTCCACCTGTTCACGTTCAACCAGGTGGCCGAGGTGGAACGGTGGCGACAGCGCCTGCTGACCGCCGAAGACCCTTCACTGGTCGGCTGACCTACACCGCGATCTCGACCGCCAGGGCGGCGGCGAGTGCGCGCTCCAGCCCCGTCGTGCCGGTTGCTATCTCGGTGAGCGGCAAACCGATCTGCGCTGCAGCATCGGATGCCAGGCGGCGCAGCTCGTCGTCTGGCTGCTGGGC
>JACCZI010000230.1 GCA_013696015.1 Nocardioidaceae bacterium | reverse complement strand
TCGGCTGTGGTGCACAAGGCGGTGGCGCTGCTGAGAGCGGGCGAACTCATCGATGCCTACGAGGACGCCTAGAGGTCGTGGTCATCATCGGACGACGCAGTCGCCTGGGACACCGACTACAACGAGGAGTCCTTCTTCGTCCGGCACTGCTACTCCGCCGGTGGTGGAACCGACCCTACGCGCGGCTCAAGCGGGCACTCAAGGCCGACATCGACGAGGCAGCGTGGGCGACGCTGTACGACACCACCTCGCGGCCGTTCCCACCACCGTCGTCGGGGAGGATCGCGGTCAAGGTGATCAACCACTACGGCGACGAGGTGCTGAAGGTGTACGAGGTGTGATGGAGGCGTCGTCGGTGCAAGAACTGTATGACGAGGCTGCGCTTGAACTGCAACGCCGCAATCCCGACATCGTTGACGAGGTCAGGGACGGGTCGCGCGGCTTCAGCTCGAACGCGTCCAAGACGGACGGCCGGATCTTCGCCATGATCGTCAAGGACGAGCTGGTGGTGAAGCTGCCCCAGCAGCGGGCTGACGAACTCATCGAGATCGGCGCGGGGCGGCGATTTGATCCTGGTTCCGGCCGCCTCATGAAGCAGTGGGTGTCGCTGACACCCGCCGACTTGTCCACATGCACGCTTCTGATGGGTGAAGCGCTGGCCTACGTGAGCAGCAGCCGGAGCTAGGTGACGGAGCCAACCCGCACGGCGATCTCACCGCCGAGTCGGGCCGGCGCCGTCAGCGCGAGGTCGTCACCGCTCCAGAATCGCCCCGGGTCGTACCAGTTGGGCTGACGGCCACCGGGCAACATGCCCATGGCCCCGTAGGTGATGGCCACGACCTCGGCGCAGTACGCGGCCTCCAGATCGCTGGCTCGCGGTCGCGGCTTCGTGGTCGGCAGGCGCCCTCGGAGCCAGCGAGAAGCGAGTCGAGTCGTCGAAGGGAATGGTGCACCGTCCAGGCGCGCGATGGTGCGCAGGAGGGCATCTTCGACGTCGCGGGTGACCGGGGGTTCGAGCTGGCGAAGGTATGCGTGTTGGCCGTATTTCGTGGCCCAGACGAGTACGGCCCGCCGCAGGTCGTGCAGCTGGACGCCACGGTGGTGTGTGCCCGACCAGACATCGGGCAGGGACCTGCCGAGCTCGGCGTGCCACATCAATGGGGGCAGGTCGTCGATGACGACTGACATGCCGACGTGGTTGACCGGGCTGTTGGTCGTGAGCCGGATGGCTCGGTCGGCCATCCGACGGCCGCGGAAGAGCCACACGTCTCCCGAACGGGTCAGGTCGACTGCCTCGTCGAGGCTGATACCTGCACCCGGCACGGTCGTAGCCTAAGGAGATGCGCTGGTGGAAGCTGCTCGGCCTCGCGGGCTTGGTAGGCGTCGCCGCCACCGGGGTGGTGATCGCTCGGGCGGAGCGGCAGCGCCGCGCCTACACACCGGAGGAGATCCGAACCCGGTTGCACGCCCGGCTAGCAGGGGACGAGTGACGTCTCTCCCATAGGTTGCCGCTAGCCACGTCAGTGTTCGCCGAGGGCGAACGGCTGGTCGCTCCGTCGCCGCCGTTAGCCGGTGAGGAGCAGGTCGGGGAGATTTTGTTCCATCACCTGCGGTTGCGTGTGGCGGTGGGTGGGTGAGGCTCGTTCCCTAGGTGGTGCTTGGCCGACGGCGGGTGGTGGTCGGCTGGTGTAGTGGGGTCCGGCGGGTGTGATGGTCTGCACGACTCGTTGCGGTTGCGGGATGGTGCGCCAGCCGGAGGCTTGTTTGGTGTTGTCGCACCCCCGGGCGGCGGGTAGCGGGTGGTCGAGGTGGCGGATGGGGGCGTCGCACCAGGGGGTGCGGCAGCGCCGGTCGGCGGTGATGAGGAACTGGCGGAGTTGGCCGTCGAAGCATCATCGCCGGGCAAGGAAGCTGTGGAGGGAGGCGACTGCCGAGAAGACCTTGCCCTCGCCTGACCCCAGCACGGACGTAACCTTGGGTCGCGTGAACGCCGGTCCCCGAGGCATCGACCACGCCGTCGACCTGATCGCGGGGCGCCGCGTGCTGGCGCTGACCGGGGCCGGACTGAGCACCGACTCCGGCATTCCCGACTATCGCGGCCCCGGCTCTCCGCCGCGCACGCCCATGACATACGCCGAGTTCGTGTCCGGTGAGGCCGCCCAACGCCGCTACTGGGCTCGCGCACTTGTCGGGTGGCGGCAGCTGTCGTACGCCGACCCGAACCCTGGCCATCACGCACTCGCGGCGCTCGAGCGCGGTGGAGTCGTCACCGGCTTGATCACGCAGAACGTCGACGGGCTGCACAGCCGAGCCGGCCAGCACCAGCTGATCGACCTCCACGGCCGCGTCGCAAACGTCGTCTGTCTGACCTGCCGGCACAGCAGCAGCCGCCGCGAGGTGCATCGCCGGCTGTCGGACCTCAACCCGCACGTCGCCGATCGCACCGGCACGATTGCGCCCGACGGAGACGCGGTCCTCGACGACGTCGACGGTTTCCAGCTGGTCAGGTGCGCCTGCGGTGGGGCGCTCAAGCCTGACGTCGTCTTTTTCGGCGAGAACGTGCCGCGGGATCGGGTGGCCCACGCGATGGGTTGGCTGGACCAGGCCGAGGTGCTGCTCGTCGCCGGCTCGTCGTTGCACGTGATGAGCGGCTTCCGCTTCGTCAGGCGGGCTGCCGAGGCAGGTATCCCGGTCATCATCATCAACCGGGGTCCGACCCGCGGCGACGCCCTGGCCACCCGCAAGCTGGAGATGGGCTGCGCGCAGGCGCTGACGGACCTTGCCTATGCGGTGCGTGCGCCAGACTCGGCCGTCCACCATCAGCCAGCGTAGGAGGGACTCGTGCCGCACGAACGTGCCGGTCAGCCGGCTGGGCTCGACGACCTCGTAGACGTCTCCGCCGTGGTTGCCGCCTACGAGAGCCGGACGCCAGATCCGGAGGACCCCGCACAGCAGGTCGTCTTTGGCACATCCGGCCACCGCGGATCGAGTCTGGACGGGTCGTTCAACGAGGCGCACATCCTCGCCATCACCCAGGCGATCTGCGAGTACCGCAAGCATCAGGGCAGCGATGGCCCGTTGCTGCTCGGTCGCGACACTCACGCGCTCTCGCTGCCGGCCTGGCACACCGCCCTGCAGGTGCTGATCGGCAACGACGTCACCGTCCTGGTCGACGCCCGCGACGGGTTCACCCCTACGCCGGCCTTGTCGCACGCGATCCTGCGCCTCAACCGTGAGGGCCCGCACGGCAGGGTCGACGGCATCGTGGTGACCCCGTCGCACAACCCGCCCCGCGACGGCGGGTTCAAGTACAACCCGCCGCACGGCGGACCGGCGGACAGCGATGCCACGGCATGGATCGCCAACCGCGCCAACGCCTTGCTGCGCGACGGACTTTCCGGTGTGGCCCGGGTCGCCAGCCCCAGGGCGCGTGCCGCCTGTGGCGAGTACGACTTCCTCTCCCACTACGTCGACGACCTCGACTCCGTGATCGACATGGCGGCGGTCCGCGATGCACGGGTGCGGATCGGCGCCGACCCCATGGGCGGTGCGAGCGTGGCCTACTGGGCGGCGATCGCGGAGCGGTGGGATCTCGACCTGACGGTCGTCAACCCCGACGTCGACCCGCGCTGGGCGTTCATGACCCTGGACTCCGACGGCCGGATCCGCATGGACTGCTCGTCGCCGTACGCGATGGCGTCACTGATCGGGCAGCGCGATGCGTACGACCTGGCGACCGGCAACGATCCCGACGCCGACCGGCACGGCATAGTGACGCCCGACGGCGGGCTGATGAACCCCAACCACGTCCTTGCGGTCGCGGTCGACTACCTGTCCGGGCACCGAGACTGGGATCTCGAGGTCGCGATCGGCAAGACGCTGGTGTCCTCGGCGATGATCGATCGGGTCTCCGTAGGGCTGAACCGCCGGCTGCTCGAGATGCCGGTCGGGTTCAAGTGGTTCGTCCCGGGACTGCTGGACGGCAGCATCGGCCTGGCCGGGGAGGAGAGCGCAGGCGCATCGCTGCTCCGACGCGACGGGTCGGTGTGGACCACGGACAAGGACGGCATCGCGCTCGCGCTGCTGGCGGCCGAGATCAGATCGGTCACAGGTCGCAGCCCGAGCGAGCTCTATCGGTCGCTCACCGAGCGGTACGGCGACCCGGCGTACGCGCGCATCGACGCACCCGCCGACCGGGAGCAGAAGCTCCGGCTGTCTCGGCTGTCGGCCGGGGCGATCAGCGCCAGTCAGCTGGCCGGCGAGCCGATCATCGCCACGTTGACGCGCGCGCCCGGCAACGGTGCCCCCATCGGTGGTCTCAAGGTGATCACCGAGCACGCCTGGTTCGCTGCCCGGCCGTCTGGTACGGAGGACGTCTACAAGATCTACGCGGAGTCGTTCCTAGGCGCTGACCACCTGTCCCAGGTGCAGGAGGAGGCGCAGCAGGTGGTGACGGCGGCGCTCGATGGCTAGCCAGCCGATGAGTATTACAACGGTGTAGTTTGCAAGCCACCACGCCGAGCCGGTCCAAGTTTTCTGTTACAGGTGTTTCCAATGGGACCCAAGTGAGGCTACGGTCGCTCTTCGTGTCCGTTCGCGTGCAGTCCGCTCCTCGTCGGCTATGGCCAGTGCTCGGCGCCGCCGCGTTCACGGCAGCGCTGGCAGTCGGGCAACCCTGGCCCGCCGCCGCTGACGACGAGACGTCCCCGACCCGCTCGCAGGTGCAGCGCGCGCAGGACTCGGCGCGCGACGCAGCCAGCCAGGTCGGCATGGTCAAGGCGCAGCTCGTGATGGCCGGCGCTCGCCTGGAGGAGACGTCGCTGGCCGCCGCCAAGGCGGTTGAGGCGTGGAACGGTGCGCGGTATCGGGTGGCGGAGGCCCGCCGCGCGGCGACCAGCGCGCAGCGGACCGCAGATGGTGCGTCCGCGGATGTCGCCCGGTTGCGCGAGACGGTCGCAACGACGACGGTGCGCAGCTATGAGAGTGGGGGGTCGCTGAGCAGTCTCGGGGTGCTGCTCCAAGGACGCAGCACCACAGCACTGCTGGACCAGATGAACGCCTACTACAGCGTGACCGGGGCCCTGCAGTCCGACCTCGGCGGGTACGAGTCGGCCGAAGCGGTTGCGGCCGTGCTGCAGGACCAGTCCGACAGCGCCCTGGACGAACAGCGGGCCGCGGCGGATGAAGCGGTTGCGGCCAGAGCGGCGGCGGAGCAGGCGGTAGCAGCCGCAGAGTCCGCTGTGACCTCGATCAATGCGCAACGCGATGCGCTGATCCGCCGGCTGGCCGCCCTGCAGGACATCTCGGTCCAGCTGGCGACCCAGCGGCAGGACGCGCTCGAGCAGCAGGCGGCCCGAGAGGCGGCCCGAGAGGCAGCCCGAGAGGCGGCCCGAGAGGCGGCCCGAGAGGCGGCACGGCGGGATGCGGACAGCCAACCACCGACGAGGCGGCAGCCGCAGCTCCAGCCGCAGCCCGACCCCCAGCAACGGCCCGACCCCCAGCCCGACCCGCAGCCCGTCCCACCGTCGGAGCCGGAGCCTGTGCCACCACCGCCACCGGCGCCGAGCCCCCCAGCGCAGCAGCACGGCAGGGCGGCCGTGATCGCCTTCGCCGAGGAGCAGCTGGGAGAGCCGTACGTGTGGGGTGCAGCCGGGCCGGATGCCTGGGACTGCTCAGGGCTCACCATGAGGGCGTGGGGGGCGGCCGGGGTGTCGCTGCCGCACTGGAGCGTGGCGCAGTACTACGCGACCACGCCGATCTCCGCCGCACAGCTGCAGCGGGGGGACCTGCTGTTCTGGAGCGAGAACGGAAGTCCCGGCTCGATCTACCACGTTGCGCTCTACCTCGGCGGTGGCCAGATGATCCAGGCGCCGCGGCCGGGGCGAGGCGTCGAGATCGTGTCCATGTACTACTGGACCCCGCCGGACCTGTTCACCCGCGTCTAGGGCTGCCCCTCGGGAGCGCCGGTTGTGTCGGCTGCGCCGTAGTGACGTTGACGGCTCTCGCGGATCTCCGCCTCGGCCTCGGTCCGGCCAACCCAGGTGGCGCCTTCGACGGACTTCCCCGGCTCGAGGTCCTTGTAGATCGTGAAGAAGTGCTGGATCTCGAGGCGCTGGAACTCCGGCAGGTGATGGATGTCGCGCAGGTGCTCCTGCCGTGGGTCGGTCGCCGGGACGCACAGGACCTTGTCGTCGCCGCCGGCCTCGTCGGTCATCCGGTACATCCCGATCGCCCGGCAGGTGATCAGGCAGCCAGGGAACGTCGGCTCGGGTAGCAGCACCAGCGCGTCCAGCGGGTCGCCGTCGAGGCCGAGGGTCTGCTCGACGAAGCCGTAGTCGGCGGGGTACTGCGTGGCGGTGAACAGCGTGCGGTCGAGCCGGATCCGCCCGCTCTCGTGATCGACCTCGTACTTGTTGCGGTGGCCCTTGGGGATCTCCACGGTGACGTCGAATTCCATGGTGCTGAGCCTTCCGGTCCGTCGGTGAACGGGGCAGCGACTATTCTCGGCCACGGGGTGGACCGTGGGCAGGTCACAGCGAAGCAGGTGGCGCATCAGCGGCGCGGCTGCCCTCGTACTCATGCTCGCGGTAGCCATCGCGGCCTGGTCGACCGGGCTCATGGAACGGGTGAGCGAACCCGGTCTGAGCGCGGCCACGACCCCGCTCGACATCGCCCCGCCCACCGGCCTGCAGCTCCCAGCGGCCCGGACGCCGCAGCCGGTGCTGACCACCCCGTCGGCACCGCCCATCGATGCCGCTGTGCTGCGGACGGCTGTTCTCCCGCTGCTGCGGGACCCCGACCTGGGTCGGCGGGTCGGCTTCACCGTGTACGACCTGGGCCGGGACCAGCCGGTGTGGACCAGCGGGGATGACGAGACGTACCTGCCGGCCTCCACGGTCAAGCTGCTTACGACGATGGCCACGCTGCAGGTGCTCGGCGGGGACCACCGCTTCGCGACGACGGTCGTGGAGTCGGCGCCAACCGGTGGCGTCCCTGGACTTGTCCTGGTCGGAGGCGGCGACCCGCTGCTGGCCAGCCGAGATGTGGCGCCGACCCGCTCCGACTACCCCGTGCCCGCCACACTCGAGGACTTGGTGCGCCAGAGCGTGCGCGCACTGAGGGCCGCTGATATCGACCGGGTGCGGGTCGGCTACGACGCCGGCCTGTTCACCGGTCCGGCCGTCAACCCTGCCTGGGAGCGCGACTATGTGCGCAGCGAGATCGTCACCCCGATCTCGGCGCTGTGGGTGGACCAGGGCGTCGAGCCCGGAGCTGTCTCCACCCGGGCCCCGGAACCGGCGGTGTTCGCCGCCGAGCAGTTCGCCACCGCCCTGGCAGGGCGTGGCGTACGGGTCGTCGGACCGCCGGCGCCGGAGCGAGCCGCCGACTCGGCCGCTGTCGTCGCCCGGGTCGAGAGCCCACCGCTCGACCAGGTCGTGCAGTACGTGCTGGAGCGCAGCGACAACGAGGGCGCGGAGGTGTTGTTGCGGCATCTCGGGGCCGCGACCGGCCGGCCGGCCTCGTTCGCCGGTGGTGCGGCTGCGATGCGTGAGGTGTTGGTCGAGCTCGGTGTGCCCTGGCAAGGCGTCCGGCTGTTCGACGGAAGCGGCCTGTCTCGCGACGACCGGCTCAGCCTTGTGGCGCTCGTCGAGGTCTTGCGGTTGGCCGTCGACCCCCAGCACCCCGAGCTGCGTCCGGTGGTGAGCCACCTACCGGTGGCCGGGTTCAGCGGCAGCCTGGCCTACCGTTTCACCGACCCGGCCGCGCAGGAGGGCCGCGGGGTCGCTCGGGCCAAGACCGGCACGTTGTCGCACGTGCACGCTCTGGCCGGGGTGACGCTCGACCGCGACGGCAGCGAGCTCGCGTTCGTCGCGGTGGCTGATCGGGTACGGCTGCGTGACACGTTGGACGCCCGCGACTCGCTGGACCGGATCGTCGCGGCGCTGGCGGCCTGCGGCTGCGCGAGGTGACTGGTCGTACGGTTGGGCCATGAGCACAGCAGGGCACGGATCTGGCGGCCGGGCACTGGTCGACTGGGACTTCGCGGTGCAGACCGCCCGACAGCTGATGCGACCCGGGCCCCAGATCCCGCCTGACGAGGCGGCGGAAGTGGTGGCCCGGCTGCGCAGCGATGCTGCCCGGGCCGAGGGGCACGTCCGCGCGTTCACCGACCTCCACACCCGCTCGGCGACAGCGCCCCTGCTCGTTGTAGACAGGCCCGGCTGGGTGCAGGCCAACGCCGACGGGTTCGCGACGATCATGAAGCCGCTGCTCGACAAGGCTGTTGCCCAGCAGTCGGCGCCGAGCGCGCTGGCGGCGATGGTCGGGTCCCGGGTGACCGGCGCGGAGGCCGGAGCGCTGCTGGCGTTCCTCGCGCACAAGGTCCTGGGCCAGTTCGACCCGTTCTGGGACGGCGGCCCGGAGACCACCGGGCGGATGCTGTTGGTGGCCCCCAACATCGTCGCGGCCCAGCGTGAGCTGGACGTCGACGCCCAGGACTTCTCGTTGTGGGTGTGCCTGCACGAGGAGACCCACCGGGTGCAGTTCACCGCCGTGCCGTGGTTGCGCGACCACGTGCACGGGCTCATCACGGCCTTCGTCGAGGCCACCGACCTCGACCCCGACAGCCTGCGCCACGTGCTCACCGACGGGCTCGGCCAGATCGGCCGGGTCCTGAGCGGTGACTCCGAGGTGACTCTCGTCGACCTGGTCACCAATGAGAGCCAGCGTGAGGTCATCGACCGCGTGACGGCTGTGATGTCGCTGCTCGAAGGCCACGCCGACGTGGTCATGGACGGGGTCGGGCCGCAGGTCATCCCGACCGGCGCGACGATCCGCCGGCGCTTTACCAAGCGGCGCAAGGGCACCGGCTCCCTCGACGTGTTGTTGCGCCGCCTGCTCGGGCTCGACATCAAGATGCGCCAGTACGCCGAGGGGGCGGTGTTCGTACGCGGCGCCGTGGACGCGGTGGGCATGGCCGGATTCAACGCGGTCTGGGCCTCACCGGAGGCGCTGCCGACGCGCGACGAGATCACCGACCCGCGGTCATGGGTGGCTCGCGTCCACGGCTAGGAGCGCCAGCCCTGCGATCACGCCTCGACGCCACGGTCGCCCGCGCCCGCCTCATGGTGCGCCGGGCGACCACAGATGTGCCACCGGGAGCGCTGGCGCTGGTGGCCTGCAGCGGAGGAGCCGACTCCCTCGCACTGCTGGTCGCCGCCAGGTTCGAGGGGAACCGGGCCGGCTGGGGCTGCGGCGCCGTTGTCGTCGACCACCAGCTGCAAGCGGGGTCCGCCGCCGTGGCGCAGCGGGCCGCCGCGCTGGTCCGCGACCTCGGTGCTGACCCGGTCGAGGTGGTGGCGGTGGCCGTGGTCCGGCGGGGCGGACCCGAGG
>JACCZI010000208.1 GCA_013696015.1 Nocardioidaceae bacterium | reverse complement strand
CCAACGTCGAAAAGCTGATGGACTACTACTACGACCCGGTGGTGGCAGCCCGAGTGTCGGCCTGGGTCAACTACATCTGCCCTGTGGCCGGCGCCCGCGAGGCGATGGAGAAGGTGGCCCCGAACCTCGTCGACAACACGCTCATCTTCCCCGACGAGCAGATGCTCTCCAAGACGTATAGCCTCCAGACACTCGACGAAGAGACCGCGCGCCGGTACGAGACCGAGTTCCAGCAGGTCAGCGGAGGCTGAGGTGAGCGTCGAAGCAACGGTGGCCCCGCCGTTGGCAAACCCCGCGGAGGCTGGAGGCGGTGGGAGCGACCTCCGGCTCGAGTCGGTGACCAAGCGATTCGGTTCGTTCACCGCCGTCGACGACCTGACGCTGACGATCCCGGCGGGGTCGTTCTTCGCCCTCCTGGGCCCGTCCGGCTGCGGCAAGACGACCACCCTGCGGATGGTTGCCGGACTCGAGGAGCCCTCAACCGGCGACGTCTACCTGGGCGACCAGCGGATCACCTCACTCCGGCCGTACAAGCGGCCCGTCAACACCGTGTTCCAGAACTACGCGCTGTTCCCGCACCTGTCGGTAGCGGACAACATTGCCTTCGGCCTGAAACGACAGGGCCGCAAGGGCGTCGACTCCGAGGTCACCCGGATGCTCGAGCTGGTCGAGCTGGTCGGTTACGCCGAACGCCGGCCGGCACAGCTCTCGGGGGGTCAGCAGCAGCGGGTCGCGCTGGCGCGCGCCCTCGTCAACTCTCCTCAGGTTCTGCTGCTCGATGAGCCGCTTGGCGCGCTCGACCTCAAGCTGCGCCGGCAGATGCAGATAGAGCTCAAAGGCATCCAGACCGAGGTGGGTCTGACCTTCGTCCACGTCACCCACGACCAGGAGGAGGCCATGACGATGGCCGACACCGTCGCGGTGATGCACGGCGGCGTCATCGAGCAGATGGGCGCACCCACGGACCTGTACGACAACCCGGCGACGACCTTCGTGGCGAACTTTCTGGGCCAGTCCAATCTCGTCGAGGGTGAGATTCGGACGGCGGACGGTGACGAGCTCACCGTGGCGGTCCAGGGCACGACGATCCGCGTGCCTGCCGAACGCGCCCGGGTGCGCAGCGGCAAGGTCTGGGTCGGTGTCCGGCCGGAGAAAGTGGTGGTCCATGCCGAAGCCGCGGACGCTGAGGTCACCAACTCGCTGCCGCGCGGCACCGTGAGCGACGTCAGCTACTCCGGTGTCAGCACGCAGTACCTGGTGCGGATGCCGTGGGATCAGGAGCTCACGGTCTTCGAGCAGAACACCGGCGCCCGGCCGCTGCTGCGCACCGGCGATCAGGTCGACCTGCGTTGGCGCCCGCAGCACACGTTCGTGCTCGACGCAGCCCAGGACGCCTCCGCCGGCGTCCAGGACGCCAAGGTCGGGGTGTGACGGCACTCACCCGGGCCCCCCGGGGTAACGGCGCCGAGCACCGCACCCCGTCGCGCGGTCGCCGGTCGTGGACCGGTTATCTGTTGCTGCTGCCCGGTGCCCTCTGGCTGGCGCTGTTCTTCGCGGTGCCGATCGGCTCACTGATCAGCACCAGCCTGTATGACCCCAGCGGCACCCTGGAGACGGGGTACCGGATGGCCTTCGAGCTCGGCAACTACACCGATGCGATCAGGACGTACGCGACCGAGATCTGGCGGTCGCTGTGGTATGCCGGACTCGCGACCGTCTTTGCCCTGCTGCTCGGATACCCGTTGGCGTACGCGATCGCCTTCAAGGCCGGACGGTGGAAGAACCTGCTGCTGGTGCTGGTCATCGCCCCGTTCTTCACCAGCTTCCTGATCCGGACGCTGTCGTGGAAGTTGATCCTGGCCGACAACGGGGTTGTGGTCGACACGCTGAACTTCCTCCATCTTCCCATTCCGAACGGACGTTTGCTGGACACGTCGGTGGCAGTCGTCACGGGGCTGACCTACAACTTCCTGCCGTTCATGGTGCTGCCGCTGTACGCCAGCCTCGAGAAGATCGACCACCGGTTGATCGAGGCGGCCGGGGATCTCTATGCCAGCCCATTCCAGGGCTTTCGGAAGGTGACGCTGCCGCTGTCGATGCCAGGAGTCGTCGCCGGAACACTGCTGACGTTCATTCCGGCGGCCGGGGACTTCATCAACAAGGAGCTGCTGGGCTCACCGCAGCAGACGATGATCGGTAACCGCATCCAGGGCTTGTTCGAATCCGGCTCCTACCCCGCGGCGGCAGCATTGTCGGTCACGCTGATGGTGTTGATCGTGGTCATGGTGATCGCCTACATCCGCCGTGCGGGGACCGAGGACCTGCTGTGAACGCTGCGCTGGTGCGAACTGGGCGCTGGATCACCGAGCACCTGATTCTCTTCGTCGCGTTGATGGTGCTGCTGTACCTGTTCCTGCCCATCTTCGTGGTCGTCCTCATGTCGTTCGACGACACCGCAGATCTCGGCTACCAGTTCAGCGGCTTCACCTGGGCGAACTGGACCGACCCGTGCGCGCCGTTCGGCCTGTGCAGCGCGCTGACGACCAGCCTCCAGATCGGTCTGCTGGCCACCATCGGTGCCACCGTGTTGGGGACGCTGATGGCGTTCGCCTTGGTCAGGCACCGCTTCCGTGGGAGGGGCATGGCAAACGTCGGGATCTTTCTCCCGATGGCCTCACCGGAGATCGTCCTAGGTTCGTCCCTGCTCGCCCTGTTCGTCTCCGCCGGGTTCTCCGGCCAGCTCGGGTTCGCCACCATCCTGGTCGCCCACATCATGTTCACCCTGTCGTTCGTCGTGGTGACCGTCAAGGCTCGGCTGGTGGGTCTCGACGGGCGACTCGAGCAGGCCGCCATGGACCTGTACGCCAACGAGTGGCAGACCTTCTGGCGCATCACGTTCCCGCTGGTCTTTCCCGGAATCTTGGGAGCTGCCCTGTTGGCGTTCTCGTTGTCGTTCGACGACTACATCGTGACCAGCTTCACCGCCGGGCAGACCGAGACCTTTCCGTTGTTCGTGTGGGGCTCGGCCCGGCGAGAGATTCCTCCGCAGATCAACGTCATCGGCACGGTGATGTTTTTGATCTCGGTCCTGCTGGTCGTAGCCCTGGAGCTTTGGCGCCGGCGCGGTCAGCGCCCGGCGGCGTGAGAAGACCCCTGGATCGGCGGCCAGGTTCTTGTGGAAACCGCACTTGTCATGATGCTCTCCCGAGGAGTGCCGGACCTGGAATAGCTCTCGGCGCTCGCTGAAGAGTAACACGACTCTGCGTGTCTGAACCATTACTCAGAGACATCAGATCAGATATGGGTCCACGCCTCGGTCAGCACCGAGCGAAGGATCTGCTCCATCTCGTCGAAATGCTCCTGGGTGCAGATCAACGGTGGCGCCAGCTGGACCACCGGGTCACCGCGGTCGTCGGCCCGGCAGTAGATGCCGGCGTCATATAAGGCCCGGGACAAGAAGCCGCGCAGCAACCGCTCGGACTCGTCGTCGTCGAAGGTCTCCTTGGTGGTCTTGTCCTTTACCAACTCGATGCCGTAGAAGAACCCGTCCCCGCGCACGTCGCCGACGATCGGGAGGTCGTACAGCTTTTCCAGCGTCGTCCGCAACGACTTGGCGCTTTCCGTGACGTGTTCGTTGAGGTGCTCGCGCTCGAAGATGTCGAGGTTGGCCATCGCGACCGCGGTTGAAACGGGGTGGCCGCCGAACGTGTAGCCGTGAGCGAACATCGTGGCGCCGGACAAAAAGGGCTCCATGAGCCGGTCGCTGGCGATCATCGCGCCGAGCGGTGAGTAGCCAGAGGTCAGTCCCTTGGCGCAGGTGATGATGTCGGGCTGGTAGCCGTACCGGGTGGCCCCGAACATCTCACCGAGCCTGCCGAAGGCACAGATCACCTCGTCGGAAACGAGCAGGACGTCGTACTGGTCGCAGATCTCGCGGACCCGGGCGAAGTAGCCGGGCGGCGGTGGGAAGCAGCCGCCGGAGTTCTGCACCGGTTCGAGAAAGACCGCCGCCACGGTGTCGGGTCCCTCGAACTCGATGACCTCGGCGATGCGGTCGGCGGCCCACCGCCCGAACGCCTCGAGGTCGTCCTCGTGAGCCGGTGCGCGGTAGAAGTTGGTGTTGGGGACGCGGAAGGTGCTCGGCACCAGCGGTTCGAACGGTGCCTTCATGCTGGGCAGGCCGGTGATGGACAGAGCGCCCTGCGGGGTGCCGTGATAGGCGATGGCGCGGCTGATCACCTTGTGCTTGGTCGGCTTGCCGACGAGCTTGAAGTACTGCTTGGCGAGCTTCCACGCCGTCTCGACCGCCTCACCACCGCCAGTAGTGAAGAAGATCCGGTTCAGGTCACCCGGTGCGTAGCCGGCCAAACGCTCGGCCAGCTCGATCGCCGTCGGGTGGGCGTAGGACCACAGCGGGAAGAACGCCAGCTCGGAGGCCTGCTTCGCGGCCGCCTCGGCGAGCTCGGTCCGGCCATGGCCGACCTGGGTGACGAACAGCCCGGACAGCGCATCGAGGTAGCGCCTGCCCTTGGAGTCGTAGATGTTGACGCCGTCCCCGCGCACGATCATGGGTACGTCGCCCGCCTCGAACGCCGAGTGGCGGGTGAAGTGCAGCCACAGGTGGTCCTTTGCGGCGCGCTGCAGTGCGCTGTCGTCACGGCGCTCGTACTGTCCGGGCAGGGTGGTCATCTGACACCTTCGTCATGTGGGGTGCGTCATGTGGGTGCGGGTGCGTGGCGATGGGCATGACGTCGGAGCTAGTCTGGCCCACGCGCGATGCCGTCTGCAAGTAAATCCGTCGTGAACAGTTGGCCGGATCGGTCCATCCGCCCAGTTTGAACCGGTCGCAGCGACGAAATCCGTTGTGGAGGGGTGCATGGCACGGTACGGCACGCAGTACGGGCCGGACGTGACGTTCCTGGGTGTCGAGCGGTGCGACCTGGGCGAGCCCGCCACCTACGCCGACGCCGACGTCGTGGTGGTCGGTGCGCCGTTCGACGGTGGCACCTCGCACCGGCCCGGCGCCCGGTTCGGGCCACAGGCGATCCGGTCGACCGACTACCTGCCGCATGACGCCTCCCGGCCGCACCTGGCGCTGCGGGTGGACGCACTGCGCGACCTCGTCGTGCGCGACGCCGGTGACGTCGAGATGTACTCCGGGGACGCGGAGCGTTCGATCCGGGCGCTGGAGGACGCGGTGCATGGCGTCTCCGTGCAGGGCGCGATCCCGCTGGTCCTCGGGGGTGACCACACGGTCACGCTGCCCGACGCGACCGGCGTCGCCCGCCACCACGGCTTCGGCGCGGTGTCCATGCTCCACTTCGACGCGCACGCCGACACTGGTGACATCGCGTTCGGGTCGCTCTACGGGCACGGGCAGCCGATGCGCCGGCTGATCGAGTCGGGTGCGCTGCGCGGCGACCGCTTCCTGCAGATCGGGCTGCGCGGCTACTGGCCCGGTCCGGAGACGTTGGCCTGGATGGCCGAGCAGCGGATGCGCTCGTACGAGATGACCGAGATCGGAGCCCGCGGGCTGCCCGCCTGCCTCGACGAGGCGTTCGGCATCGCCACCGACGGCTGCGGCGGCGTCTTCCTCTCGGTGGACATCGACGTGTGCGACCCCGGGCACGCCCCGGGGACCGGGACGCCGGAGCCGGGCGGGCTGTCCGCCCGCCAGCTGTTGGACTCGGTGCGCCGGATCTGTCTCGAGCTGCCCGTCGTCGGCATCGACGTGGTCGAGGTGTCGCCCCCGTACGACGCAGCCGAGATCACCGCTGCACTGGCGAACCGGGTGGTGCTGGAGGCGCTCTCGGCTCTTGCGGCGCGGCGCTCGGAGCTGCGACACGACCCCGCAGGCCCGCTGCTCGAGGGGCGCTGAGGTGAACCGCGGGGTCGACACCGTGTTCATAGGCCCGGTGTGGCTCCCCGGGCGCCCGCCGCAGCGCGGTGCCGTGGCGGTCGACGCCGGACGGATCGTGGCGGTGGGCGGCGACGAGGTCCGCGCGCTGGCGGGTCCCCGGACCGACGAGGTCGACCTCGGCGGCGGGCTGCTGGTTCCCGGCTTCACCGACGCGCACGTGCACCCGGTGCAGGGTGGTCTGGAGCGGATGCGGTGTGACCTGTCCGAGGTGGAGGGACGAGCGGGATACCTCGGGCACATTGCCGCGTACGCCGCCGCACATCCCGACCGCGAGTGGATCACCGGGGGCGGCTGGGCGATGGCGAGCTTCCCCGGTGGTACGCCGACGGCCGCTGAGCTCGACACCGTCGTCGCCGACCGGCCGGTGTTCCTGCCAAACCGCGACCACCACGGTGCCTGGGTCAACAGCCGCGCGCTGGAGCTGGCG
>JACCZI010000191.1 GCA_013696015.1 Nocardioidaceae bacterium | reverse complement strand
TGGCGGGTCGCGGACTCGCCGCGGCCTGGCTGGTACCTGGGCTCCCGGTCACCTTCGGGCTGGCAAGTTTCTGGTTCGCCATCGGCGTGGTCATGGCGAGCCTGCTGGTGGCTGCCCTGGCCGTCCGGTCCGTTCTCTCAGAGCCGCTCAGCCTGCAGATCTCCGGTGTTCGGAGGCCCGGCCGGTCGGGGCGGTGGACGATCATCGTCAGGTGTGCCCTGATCGCTGCTGCGGTGGTCGTGCTGGCAGGGACCCTGTTTTCCGGCACGCCAGCCAAACCCGACGCAGCCGACCTGCTGCTGCCCATCCTGCTGGCGGTTGCCGCCGGGTTGGTCTCGACCCTTGCCGCTGCCGCTGCGGCCAACTGGTACGCGAAGCGGTCCACACGCAGGTCAGGCGTCGTCGGCTATGTCGCCTCTCGCGCCATCGCCCGCCGGCGCGAGGGCACCTGGGTCGTTCTGCCGCTGACCGCGGCACTCGCGATCGCGGTGTTCGCCGCTGGCATCTACTCGTCTGCGGCGAACTGGCGGGCGAGCGACGCGGCCACGATGGTCGGAGCCGACCTGGCGTTCCCCGTGCCGTTCCCGCTGTTGCAAGCCTTTTCCCTGACACACCGACTCGACCCGAACGGACACTCGTTGATGGCGGTCGGAGCCGCCGCCGATCCTGATGGAGCGATGGTCATCGTGGATGCCCCCCGGCTGGCACGAGTCGCCGTCTGGCCCGGCTCCTGGACCTCGGACCTGGACGTCGCTCAGGTCTCGGAGGAGCTCTCACCTCTCCGCCCGCCGCTGAACCTCACAGGACGACGACTGACGATGACCGTCGACAACAACGTCGACGGCGAGTCTGACGGGATCCTGCTCAGCATCGACATCGTGAAACCTTCCGGCGAGCTCGGCCACATCTACATCGGGCCGTACTCGAGCGGCCGTACCACCCGCAGCGCCCCCATGCCGTTCTGTGACACCGGTTGCCTCGTCACCGGACTGTCGATCACCGGTCCGGGGACACTTCCCCAACTCATGCAGGGAAGCCTGGCAATTCGCGACGTCACGGTCGACGGTGCATCGATGCCCTACTTCACGCGCATCGACTGGCGCGGTGACTTCGACGCCTCGTACGTCTACGGCGCACCCTCGGTCACCGGCACCCGTGTCGTCGGCTCCACACTAAGCGTCGAGCTCGACTCCCAGGGCGAGCAGGTCGAGGCGATGTTGATCCCCGAGGACGTCCCAGAAGTGCTGCCGATCCTCCTCGGCCGGGCCGCAACCCCGCCGACGGTGGTCGGAGACGACACCTCCGTCCGTCCCGTCGGGACCACCGAGTCGATGCCCTTCTTCGGCCCCGCCGCCCTGCTGATCGACCACACCATGTTCACCCGCAGCAACCGGACGACCGACGCATGGACGGATGTCTACATCCTCGCTAGATCGGACACCCCGCAGGAGGTCCTGACTGAGCTGGCCGCGTACGGCATCACCCAACCCATCGACTTGCAACAAGTCCGCCACACCCTTGACCAGGACGCCTACGCGCTGGCCCTCAACCTCTATCTCGTCGTCACCGTTATCGTGCTCGTCCTTGCCCTCGCGGGGCTTGCGGTCACCATGGCCGTACAGATCCCCGCGCGCCGTCGTGATGCGGCCTCGCTACGGGTCGTCGGACTACCGCGGCGCTCGATAGTGACGGCCGTCGCAACAGAGTTCGCAGCACTGCTGGGGACCGCAGCCGTGTCGGGCATCCTCGCCGGAGCACTAGCCCAGTACGTCGTGGTCCGCACCCTCACCTTGGGGTACGCCGACGACATCCTGACGCCGCGGATACTGCCCTCGCTCGACATCACCGCGGTCTCAGCAGTTCTCGCGGTGGCCTTTGCCGTCTTGCTGTGCCTGGCGACCCTCCTCGGCAGCCTCACCATCCGAGGCGCCCGCACCTCCACCCTCAGAGAGACGCCATGACAGCACGCACCTGCCCATCCCGGCTGGCCTAAGACCTTGCGACCATCGCGGCGACCTCGCGGGACAGGCGTAGCGCGTCGCGGGCCCACGTCGGAGATGCACCGGCCAGGCCGCAGGCAGGGGTGACGACCAGCCGGTCGGCCACCTGCTCCTCGGTGACGCCCAGCTCAGCGAAGAAGCGCAGCACCGCTGCGACCAGTGCGGAGGCGGTCGGCGGCTGATCGGGGTCCATTGCGGGTACGGCGCCGGGCCACAGCGCTATGCCGCCCTCGTACGCCAGCGCCCACGGCTCCCCCGGCGTCACCTGCGACAGGTCGAAGGAGACGGCCGAGAAACCGACCTGCGCCAGCAAGGCGACGGGGACGTCGGCGGCGCAGACGTGGACGACCGGCACGGCTCCGGCCGCCACGATCGCCGCGACCAGCCGCGCCAGCGCCTCGCGCGCCTCGGGTTCGGCGACGCTGCGGTGGCGCGAGAAGCCGCTGGCGGTCGGGACCGCGCCGGCCAGCACGGCCGTCAGGGCCGGCTCGTCGACCTGTACGAGCAGCCGTGCCCCCGGCACCCGGGCCGAGACGCCGCGGACATGGTCAGCGACCCCTTCCGTGAGCGACTGCGCAAGGTCGCGCCGGGCTCCGAAGTCGGCCAGCACCTTGTCGCCTCGCGGCCGCTCCATCGCCGCGGCCAGCGTCAACGGCCCAGCCACCTGCACCTTGAGCCGGCCGGTGTAGCCCTGGGTGTGCTCCTCCAACGCGTCGAGATCCCGCGCCAACGTCGACACCGCCCGCCTATGGTCGACACCCGGTGACTCCTGGATCCGCCACCCGGCGGGCTGCAGGTCCGCCGCCAGACCACTGAGCATCGCGGCGCCGCGACCCGTCATCGTCGCCGGCGCCCCGCGCTCCGGCAGCTCGGGCAGGTGGACGAAATCCGGCAGCTCGCCGACGACGACACGTACCGTCTCGACGATGTCCGTGCCGGGCATCGACCCGATCCCGATGGCGGTCACCGGGCGGTGCTGGCGATCGTGCCGCTGCCCACCACACGGGTCCCGTCGTACAGCACCGCCGCCTGACCGGGCGCGATGCCGGCCGCCGGCTCGTGCAGGTCCAGGATGATCCGCTCGCCCAGCACGGTGGCGGTGGCCGGGACCGGCTCGCCGTGCGCACGCAGCTGCGCGGTGCACGCGAGCGGCCCTGACGGGACGGTGTCGCACCAGCGGGGGTGGACGGCTTCGAGCCGCCTCACCTGAAGCGCCTCGCGCGGTCCGACGGTGACCGTCCGGCTGACCGGTTCGATGTCGAGCACGTACCGCGGCTGCCCGTCAGGCGCCGGCACCCCGAGCCGCAGGCCGCGGCGCTGGCCGATCGTGTACGCCACGGTGCCGTCGTGCTCGACAAGCACGGTGCCCCGCTGGTCGACCACGCGGCCAGGCCGGTGGCCGAGTCGCTGCCGCAGGAAGCCGCCGGTGTCCCCGTCGGCGATGAAGCAGATGTCGTGGCTGTCCGGCTTGTCGGCCACCGCGAGGCGGCGCCGGGCCGCCTCGGCGCGGACGTCGCCCTTGCGACTGTCGCCGAGAGGGAACACTGCATGACGCAGCTGGTCCTGGGTCAGCACCCCCAGCACGTACGACTGGTCCTTGTCGTTGTCGACGGCTCGGTGCAGCTCGACCACGCCGTCACGACCGGCCACCAGCCGCGCGTAGTGGCCCGTGGTTACCGCGTTGAAGCCCAGCGCCAACGCACGGTCGAGCACCGCGGCGAACTTGATCCGCTCGTTGCAGCGGACACAGGGATTGGGGGTGCGACCGGCGTCGTACTCGGCGACGAAGTCCGCCACCACGTCGGCGTGGAACCGCTCGCTCATGTCCCAGACGTAGAAGGGGATACCGAGCACGTCAGCCACCCGCCTAGCGTCCCCCGCGTCCTCGAGGGAGCAGCAGCCACGCGCGCCGGTGCGGTAGGACTGCGGGTTGCGCGACAGCGCCAGGTGGATGCCCGTCACATCGTGACCGGCGTCGACGGCCCGCGCCGCCGCCACTGCGGAGTCGACGCCACCAGACATCGCGGCGAGCACCTTCATCGCAACGCGGCGCCGGTCAGCCCGGCGGCCCGGGACCGCTCGTACACAGCGGGAAGCGCGTCGATCAGGAAGTCGACGTCGGCGGCGAGCGAGGTGTGACCCAGGCTCAGCCGCAGCGACGCGCGGGCGCTGTCCTCGTCCTGGCCCATGGCCAGCAGGACGTGGCTGGCCTGAGGCACGCCGGCCGTGCAGGCCGAGCCGGTGGAGCACTCGATGCCGTGGGCGTCCAAGAGCATCAGCAGCGAGTCACCCTCGCAGCCGGGGAAGGTCAGGTGTGCGATGCCGGGCAGCCGGTGCTCGGGACCGGGGACGGGATCGCCGTTGACCACGACGTCCGGGACGATGCCTCGGACCCGGGCGATGAGGTCGGTGCGCAGCGCCTCCAGCCGTACCGCCTGCGCTGCCTGCCGGGCCACCGCCAGCTCGACGGCGACCGCGAACGCCGCCACCGCGGGGGCGTTCATCGTGCCGGATCGGATGTCGCGCTCTTGCCCCCCACCGTGCAGCAGCGGCACCACGTCGAGCTCGCGGCGCAGCAGCAGGGCGCCCACACCGACCGGACCGCCCACCTTGTGCGCGGTGACCGTCATCGCGTCGAGACCGCAGCGGGTGAAGTCGACGGGGACGTGACCCAGCGCCTGCACGGCGTCGCTGTGCACCGGGATCCCGGCCATGTGCGCCAGCCGCACCACGGCGTCGATCGGCGCGATCGTGCCCACCTCGTTGTTGGCCCACATGCACGTCACCAGCGCGACGCTCTGCGGATCGCGTTCGAGGCGCTCGCGCAGCTCATCGACCCGTAGCCGACCGGTTGCGTCGACACCGACCAGCTCGACATCGGCGTCCTCCGAGCCGGCCAACCAGGCGAGCGGGTCGAGCACGGCATGGTGCTCGGTGGCCGGCGCGAGCACCCGGCGCCGTCGGGGATCAGCCGCCCTGCGAGCCCAGTACAGACCCTTGACCGCGATGTTGTCGGCCTCGGTGCCGCCGGAGGTGAAGACGACGTCGGCGGGGCGGGCACCGAGCTGCTGCGCGATCGACTCCCGCGACTCCTCGACGGTGCGCCGGGCGGCCCGGCCCGACGCGTGCAGCGAGGACGGGTTGCCCAGCCGCTGCAGGTGCTCGGCCATCGTGGCGGTTGATTCCGGAACCATCGGCGTGGTCGCCGCATGGTCGAAGTAGGCGACTGCGGTAGCAGCGTCGGTGAGAGGGCTGGTCATCGCCGCCCAAGCGTAGTCGTCGTTACAGCTGACTGAGCCAGTGATGCTCCGGGTGCAGCCGGCGTACGGTGTCGCGCAGCCACTCTCGGGCCGCCGTCTCGAGCCGAGGCAGTGCGGCCGCCAGGTCGGCGTCGTCCTTGGGGCGGGTCAACTTGGCCTTGTACGCGAGCACCATCTCGGGATTGAGGTAGCGGATGCCGTCGGGCGCCACCCACGTGACCTCGGGGAGTGGAGCCGTGAACGAGGGGTCGCGCCGGAACACCCACGCCCCGCCGATGTCCTCGGTCGCCACCACATCGATCAGCCACGGTGCCCAGGCGTGCTCGCGTACCCACATCTGGTGGGACCACTCCGGCAGGGTCGGCTCGTCGTCGCTGAGAGGGCGAAGTTGACCGGAGCCGGCGGCCCAGCAGTGGTATGCCGGACCGAGGTAGGTCCGCAGTCGTGGGATGTCCTGGCGCCAGACGGCGACATCGATGTCCTCGTGTCGCCGCGGTACGCCGGTGAACGCCTCGAGGGCCCAGCCCCCGGCGATCCACCAGGTGGCATCCCAGCTCTCGAGCGCCTCGGCGGCCTGCTGGGGGGTCCAGGGTTCCCAAGGCCCCCAGAGCCGTTGGAAGGCTGCCTCCTCCGGGTCCTCGACCTCGGACAGGGCCGGTGGCAGTGGCGGTGGCGGTGGCGGTGGCACGCTGCCAGACTGGCACGGGCGAGCCCGCCGGCGCGGCGCGGGCCGTGCCGAATGCGGCGCGTGCTCCTCCACTGGGGGTAGCCACATGGCAGACACGCCGGGCGTGTCGGGGTCATCTGGCGACCGCCAACGGGTGAGGAGCGGGCCAGCTGCGCCGCTCAGCCTTTGCGCCGGGTGACCTCCTCGGTCGCCTGGGGCAGGATCTTGTGCAGGTCGCCAACCACGCCGAAGTCGGCGAGATCGAAGATCGGTGACTCCTCGTCCTTGTTGATCGCGACGATCATCTTCGACGTCTGCATCCCCGCCCGGTGCTGGATCGCGCCGGAGATCCCGACCGCCACGTAGAGCTGCGGGGACACCGTCTTGCCGGTCTGCCCGACCTGGAACGCGTGGGGGTACCACCCGGAGTCGACGGCGGCACGAGACGCGCCGACGGCGGCGCCGAGGGAGTCCGCGAACGCCTCGACCGCCGCGAAGTCGCCACCGGTGCCACGTCCCCCCGAGACGACGATCGACGCCTCGGTGAGCTCGGGCCGACCGCTCCTGGTCCGCGGCTGGCGGTCGGTGACCTGCGCCGCCCGCGCTGCTTCGGACACCGCAACGTCCACCCGCTCCACAGTGCCTGCACCGGGGGCCTGCTCAGGTGTCACCGCGTTGGGCTTCACCGTGACGATCGGCGTGCCGGTGGTCACCCGAGCGTCGACGGTATAGCTGCCGGCGAAGACCGACTGCGTGGTCTCCGGTCCCTGGTCACCCGGCCGGACGTCGACGGCGTCGGTGATGAGTCCCGATCCGGTGCGGATCGCCAGCCGCCCGGCGATCTCCTTGCCCTCCGGCGTCGAAGGGATGAGGACGGCCGCCGGAGTCGCCGACTGCATCAGCTGTGTCAGTGCCTCGACCTTGGGTACGACGAGGTACGCGTCGAGGTCGGGGGAGTCGAGGACGTACACCTTCTCGGCGCCGTAGGAGGTCAAGGTCTCCAACGCCTCGTCGGCACCGGCGCCGATGTGCACGGCGGACGGCTCGCCGAGCCGCCGGGCGAGCGTGAGCAACTCGGTCGTCGTCTTGCGCACCCGCCCGTCGGCGTGGTCGACGAGCACCAAGATTTCGCTCATCCTCGCTCTCCTCTCAGACGAACTTCTGCGTGGCGAGAAACTCCGCCAGCTTCAATCCGCCGTCGCCCGCATCGACCACGACAGTGCCGGCACTGCGCGGTGGACGTGCGTCATACGAGATCACCGCCGTCCACGATGCGTTCAGACCTACCTGCGAGGGGTCCACGCCGAGGTCGCTCAGCGACCAGGCGTCGAACGGCTTCTTCTTCGCCGCCATGATCCCCTTGAAGGACGGGTACCGCGGCTCGTTGATCTGGTCGGTCACACTCACGACCGCCGGTGTCGACGCGACCACGGTCTCGGCGGCGGTGTCGCTGTCACGGCGCACGGTGACCTGGTTCGCCTCGACGCTCAGCTGCGCCGCATACGTCACCTGCGGCACACCGAGACGCTCCGCCAGCATGGCGGGGACCACGCCCATGACGCCGTCGGTCGACGCCATGCCACACAGCACGAGGTCGAACTCCAGCTTTTCGAGCGCAGCAGCGAGCACCAGTGACGTGGCCACGGAGTCGGAGCCGTGGATGCCGTCGTCGACGACATGGACGCCCTTGTGCGCCCCCATCTGCAGCGCCTTGCGGACCGCGTCACCCGCCCGCTCGGGACCCACGGTGAGCGCGGTCACCTCGCCCTCGCCGTCGTCAGTGAGCTTCAGTGCCTCCTCGACGGCGTACTCGTCGAGCTCCGAGAGCAGGCCGTCGACGCCCGCCCGGTCCACGGTGCTGTCAGCGGGGTCGAACCGCCGGTCGGCGGTGGCGTCCGGTACGTGCTTGACGCAGACAACGATGTTCATGGCCGGACGCCCTCCTGGCGGTGACGGGGGATGCCGGACCAGCCTGCCACCGTTCCGGGATCGGCGCCGGACTGTCGAGCCCTGACCACCCGGCCGGGTACGCCGGCGACGACGGCATAGTCGGGGATGGTGCCGCGCACGACGGTGTGGGCGGCGAGCACACAGCCACGGCCGACCATCGCGCCACGCAGCACGCTCACCTTGGTCCCCAGCCAGCAGTCCGGCCCGATCCGTACCGGGGACTTGACGATGCCCTGGTCCTTGATGGGCCGGTCGAGGTCGTCGGTGGCATGGTCGAAGTCGGTGATGTAGACCCAGTCCGCGACCAGTGTGGCGGCCCCGATCTCGATGTCGAGGTAGCAGTTGACAACGTTGTTGGCCCCGAAGACGACCTTGTCGCCCAGCCGCAGGGTCCCTTCGTGGGCCCGCAGCTTGACCCCGTCGCCGAGGTGCACCCAGCGCCCGAGGATCAACCGGCCGTAGCCGGGCCGTACCTGCAGCTCAACGCCCCGGCCGAGGAAGACGAATCCCTCCGTGACCACGTCGGGGTGGCGCACTCTCAGCCGCCAGTAACGCCAGTAGCGCACGAGGTGGTACGGGGTCCACGCCCGATGGGAGACCACCCACCGCAGGCTGCTCAGCGTCAGCAGGCGCGACTGCCTAGGGTCCCGCGGGCGGCGCATCAGCCCGCCTTGGTCGCGGTCACCGAGACGTTGTAGTACAGCGGCGCTGGTACGACGGGGGCCACCAGGCGGTCCAGCCGGGACAGCGCCAACCAGGACCGATAGGCGAAGCTGCGCCAGCGCACCCCAAGCCGCTGCTCGCGCACCGCGCATTCGAAGGTACGAACCGGCCAGCCCCACCAGGCCGCGGTGAGCTCGTCGGTGACCGTCCGCACGTCGAGCCCACCAGCCCTGCGCACAGCCTCGGCCAGCCGGCCCGGGTCGAAGGTGTGCAGGTCCACCACGGCCTCCAAGGCTGCGGCCCTCGACGACTCGTGCAGCTCCTCGGCGGGTCTCGCCCACGCGCCGCGGAACCAGGGCAGCCGGGTGACTCGCGTCGTCAGCTCCCACGTCGCTCGGGAGAGCCGGCGTGCGACGTAGTCACCCCAGTGGGTCGGCTCACCGCAGATGACCAGGCGGCCGCCCGGCCGCAGGACGCGGAGCATCTCTGCAAGGGCGAGAGCCACGTCAGGGACGTGATGGAGGACGGCGTGCCCGACCACGAGATCGAACGTGTCGTCGTCGTAGGGCAACCGCTCCGCGTCGGCGGTGCGACCCTCGACGGCGAAGCCGAGCCCCGCCGCGTTGCGCCGGGTTGCCGCCACCATGCCCGGCGAGATGTCGCTGACGTGCACCTCGTCGATGACACCGGCCAGCTTCAGGTTGAGGGAGAAGAAGCCGGTGCCACAGCCGACCTCGAGGCTGGTGCGGTACGGCCAACCGGAGTCGCCCGCAACGGCGACGAAGCGGTCCCGCGCGTAGCCGGTGCACCGCTCGTCGAAGGAGATCGACCACTTGTCGTCGTACGTGCGCGACTCCCAGTCGTGATAAAGCACCTGGGCCAGCTTGGTGTCCTGCCAGGCGGCCTCGACCTCCTCGGGCGTGGAGAGGTGGAGCGGGTGCGGGTGCGGGTGCGGCTCGGCGGTCACGGTCGGCTCAGCGACCCTCGAAGCTCGCCTTGCCGGGCCCGCGCTCGACGAACGACGCCATCCCCGTTGCCCGGTCCGCGGTGGCGAAGAGCGCGGCGAACTGCACCCGCTCGATCTCCAGTCCGCTCGCCAGGTCGACGTCGAGCCCCGCGTCGATCGCCTCCTTGGCCGCCCGCAGCGCGTACGCCGGCCCCTCGGCGAACTGACGGGCCCACGCCAGGGCGGTGTCATACACCTCCGCCGCCGGTACGACCCTGTCGACGAGACCGATCGCGTACGCCTCGTCGGCGGCGACGAAGCGTCCGGTGAAGATGATGTCCTTGGCCTTGGCCGGCCCGACCAGGCGAGCGAGCCGCTGGGTGCCGCCGGCGCCGGGGATGATGCCGAGCAGGATCTCGGGCTGCCCGAGCGTGGCGTCGTCGGCCGCGATCCGGATGTCGGCGCACAAGGCCAGCTCGCAGCCGCCACCGAGGGCGTACCCGGTGACCGCCGCCACCGTCGGCTTGGGGATCGCTGCGACCGCCGACAGCGCCGACTGCAGCGGCCGGCTGCGGTCGACCATGTCGGTGTAGGACATCTGCGCCATCTCCTTGATGTCCGCCCCCGCCGCGAACACCCGCTCGCCGCCGTAGATCACGACAGCCCGCACGTCGTCGCGGTCGCTGGCCTCGACCGCCGCGTCCCGGATCTCCTCCTGGACTGCGACGTTGAGGGCATTCATCTTGGGCCGGTCCAGACGCAGGGTGGCAACCCCGCCCTCGACTTCCAGCCGTACGAACTCCGGCACGCCAGACCTCCTTGGACAACGACCGCGAGAGCCTAGTCGACGTGACTGTCCGGCCAGGCGACCAGACCCAGCTCGGCCGGGGACGCCAGCAGCTCGTGGTGCGGCAGCACCCGCACGGTGTAGCCGAACGGGCCCGTGCGGTCGAGGGTCACGTCCCCGGCGAAGCGGTGGTGGCCACCTTCATACGACTCAACCGGGCTCAGGGAGGTGGCGGCGCTGCCGTCGAGCGTGTCGTCGTCGCCGACGCGACCATGCACCACGTGTACCTCGACGTCACCCGGCTGCAGCTCCGCGAGCGCCACGTACACCTCGACCGACATGGCAGCGCCGACCTCGGCGACGTCACCGATGCCGGAGGTCTGGACATGCTCGACGCGGACCGCCGGCCAGTTGTCCTGCACCCGTCGCTTCCAGGTGGCCAGTGCCTGGGCGGCGGCGTGGTCCGCCTGCAGGTTCCGGGCGGTCCGTGCGGTCGGCGCGTACAGCTCGGTGACGTACTGGCCGAGCATCCTCGTGGACAGCACCTTCGGGCGAAGTGACTCGAGGGTGTGCTGGACCATCTCCATCCAGCGCACTGGCAACCCGTCGGCGTCCCGGTCGTAGAAGCGCGAGGCCACCTCCTTCTCGACCAGGTCGTAGAGGGCGTGTGCCTCGACGAGGTCCCGGCGATCCGGGTCGCCGATGCCGTCCGCCGACGGGATCGCCCAGCCGTTATCGCCGTCGTACCACTCGTCCCACCACCCGTCGAGGATGGACAGGTTGAGGCCGCCGTTGAGCGCCGCCTTCATTCCGGACGTGCCGCAGGCCTCGTACGGGCGCAACGGGTTGTTGAGCCAGACGTCACACCCGGGGTAGAGCGGTTGGGCCATCGCGATGTCGTAGTCGGGCAAGAAGGCGATCCGGTGGCGCACCAGCGGGTCGTCGGCGAAACGCACCAGCTCCTGGATCAGCCGCTTGCCGCCGTCGTCGGCGGGATGCGCCTTGCCCGCGATCACGAGCTGCACCGGTCGGTCGGGGTCGAGCAGGAGCGACGTCAACCGCACCGGATCGCACAACATAAGCGTGAGCCGCTTGTAGGACGGCACCCGCCGGGCGAAGCCGATCGTCAGCACGTCAGGGTCGAGTACGGAGTCGACCCACCCGAGCTCGGCCGGCGTCGCACCTCGCTGCAGCCAGGCGTCCCGCAGCCGGCGCCGAACATCTAGGACGAGGCGCTGCCTCAGGGTTCGCTTGATGCCCCACAGCGTGAGCGGGGAGACACCCTCGGCGCCGTCCGCTGGGCGGTCACCAGAGCCGTTGCCGCCCAGCTCCGTGAACTCCCGAGCCACCCAGGTCGGGGCATGGACACCGTTCGTGATCGAGCTGATCGGCACCTCGGGAGCGTCGAAGCCCGGCCACAGCCCGGCGAACATCGACCGGCTGACCGACCCGTGCAGCACGCTGACGCCGTTGGCGCGCTGCGCCAGGCGCAGCCCCATGACCGCCATGTTGAACATGGTGCCGTCGCCGCCGGCGTAGTTCTCTGCGCCGAGGTCGAGGACCCTCTCGACCGGCAGTCCGGGGCAGGCGTTGTCGCCACCGAAGTGCTGTCGCACCACGTCCCGCTGGAAGCGGTCGATCCCGGCCGGCACCGGTGTGTGGGTGGTGAACACGGTGCCCGCCCTAGTGATCTCCAGCGCGGTGTCGAAGTCAAGGCCGGAGCCTTCGGTCAGCTCGCGGATGCGTTCCAGGCCGAGGAAGCCGGCATGTCCCTCGTTGGTGTGGAACACCTCTGGCGCCGGCGCCGAGCGGATCCGAGCGTACGCCCGCAGCGCCCGCACGCCGCCGATGCCGAGCAGCATCTCCTGCAGCAGCCGGTGCTCTGGCCCTCCGCCGTACAGGCGGTCGGTCACGTCGTAGCCCAGGTCGGCGTTGGTCTTCTCGTCCGACTCCAGCAGCAGCAGCGGCACCCGACCCACCTGAGCGATCCAGATGCGTGCGGCGAGGCGCTTGCCACCCGGCAGGCCGATGTGGACGTACGGCACCGTGCCGTCCAGCTCGTACAGCAGCGTCAGGGGCAGACCGTCCGGGTCGCTGACGGGGTAGCGCTCCTGCTGCCAGCCCTCACGCGAGAGCGACTGCCGGAAGTACCCGGCCCGGTACAGCAGACCGACTCCGACGATCGGCACACCCATGTCGCTGGCGGTCTTGAGGTGGTCGCCGGCGAGGATGCCGAGCCCACCGGAATACTGCGGCAGCGCGGCGGTGATGCCGAACTCCGGCGAGAAGTACGCGATGGAGGCGGGCCCGCCGTCGTCAGCGTGCTGCTGGTACCAGCGGGGCCCAGTCAGGTACTCCTGCAGATCCGAGTACGCCACCGCCAGGCGGTCGAGAGACGCCCGGTCCGAGGCCAGCTCATCCAAGCGCTGCGTCGACAGCGCCCCGAGCAGCCGTACCGGGTCGTGGCCCGACTCCTGCCAGCGCGGCGGATCCAGCGCCTCGAAGAAATCCTGGGTCGGCGGATGCCACGACCAACGCAAGTTCGTCGCCAGCTCTTCGAGCGGACGCAGAGGCTCCGGTAGCAAGGGCCGGACGGTGAAGCGACGGATCGCGCGCATCCCACGGACGCTACAAGCAGCCCGCCCGACACGAGCGCAGCGGGCTCGGGTGTCAGCGACACGCAGCACCTGTCTTTGTGGATTCGTAAGACGATAGGCACCAGGAAGACCCTGCCACGGCCGAGATGGCGGGCAAGCTGACCGCCGAGCTGAAGGCAGAGGTGGCCCGTCATGTCCGCTGACGTTCTCGATCGCACGCCGCAGGGAGCCCCACCGCAGACGGCGCCGGACAAGCCGACCGGCTTCACCGACAAGGCGTGGGCCGCCACCTGGCCCAAGCTGCTCGCCGTCGGCATCGCCATCGCCTTGTGGCAGCTGGTGGTGTGGTCCGGCTGGAAGCCCGACTACCTGCTGCCGGGTCCGGGCACGGCGCTAGCGACAACCCTCCGCCGCGGAGTCTTCGGGTTCGCCATCGCCCTGGTCATCGGCAGCCTGCTGGGTATCGCGGTGTCGCAGTGGCGGGTGCTGCGCGCCGGTGTCGGGTCGATGATCACCGGCCTGCAGACCATGCCATCCGTGGCGTGGTTCCCACTCGCGCTGCTGCTGTTCGGGCTCACCGAGAGCGCCATCACGTTCGTGATCGTCCTCGGCGCGGCACCATCGATCGCCAACGGCATCATCGGCGGTATCGACGAGGTGCCCCCGACCCTGCTTCGAGCCGGGCACACGCTGGGAGCCCGCGGTCTCGACCGCTACCGGTACGTCGTTCTGCCGGCGGCGCTGCCCTCGTACGTCTCGGGTCTCAAGCAGGGCTGGGCGTTCTCCTGGCGGTCGCTGTTGGCCGGTGAGCTGTTGGTGCAGGTGCCCGGAGTGGTGGCGCTCGGCAGCGACATGAGCAACGCCCGCAACAACGCCCAACCCGAGCTGCTGCTCGCGCTGATCGTCATCCTGGTCATCGGCATGGTGGTGGACTCGATCTTCTCCGCGCTGGCCCAGC
>JACCZI010000167.1 GCA_013696015.1 Nocardioidaceae bacterium | reverse complement strand
CCGGACGACTTCTTCACCAACCCGCAATCGGATCGAGCCAGGGACTTCCTCGGCAAGATCCTCCGACACTGAGGGGGTTACTCATGAGGTTCACCCGTACGAAGGCAGCAGTCGGTGCCTTGGCGCTCGGACTGTCGCTGGCCGCCTGCGGTAGCGACAGCTCGAGCACCGAGGTCGAGGTCGCCGAGGACCCGGCGTTCGACGAGGGCACCACGATGGCCGAGCTCAGCGACGCCGGATCGATCAGGATCGGGGTCAAGGTCGACCAGCCCGGTATCGGGTTCCAGGAGCCGGGCGCGGACGCGCCGACCGGCTTCGACATCGAGATCGCGCGCATCATCGCGGCCGGGCTCGGTATCGAGGACGATGGCATCGAGTGGATCGAGACGGTGTCGGACAACCGTGAGCCGTTCCTGGAGAACGACACCGTCGACATCGTCGTCGCGTCGTACTCGATCACCGAGGAGCGTCGCCAGCTCGTCGGTCAGGCCGGCCCGTACTACGTCACCGGACAGCAGCTGCTGGTCCGCGAGGACGACAAGGAGACCATCACCGGTCCTGAGGACCTCGAGGGCAGCAACGTGTGCTCGGTGACCGGCTCAACGTCGCTGGATCGCATGGTCGACGAGTTCGGCTCCGAGCCGGTGCCGTTCGCGACGTACTCCGAGTGCGTCGAGCAGCTGAAGAACGAGTCCGTCGACGCGGTGACGACCGACGGGGCGATCCTGCTCGGCTACGCCGCCGAGGAGCCTGACGAGCTCGAGGTGGTCGGCGAAGCGTTCAGCGAGGAGCGCTACGGCGTCGGCTACAGCAAGGGTGACACCGAGTTCTGCCAGTACATCACCGACACGGTCCAGGCGGCGATGGACGACGGCACCTGGGCCGAGGCGTTCGAGGCGACGCTCGGTGAATCCGGCGTCGACACGCCGGAGCCGCCGGCGATGGACCCCTGCGAGTAGGAACCGTCGGTACGGCCGGGTGCGTCGGCATGGTGGCGCACCCGGCATGCAGCGAGAGGACACAGCAACCGCGTGGACACGCTGGTCGACAACCGGGCCGAGATCTGGGAGGGGTTCCGCCTCACGCTGTGGCTGCTGCTCACGTCCGGCGTGCTCGCCACCCTTCTCGGCACCGTCCTGGGCAGCTTCCGCGTCTCACCGGTCCCGACGCTGAGGTGGATCGGCACCAGCTACGTCAACGTCTTCCGCAACACCCCGCTGGTGATCATCTTGGTGATGTCAGCGGCGTTCTGGCCGACGTTGGGCTTCAACGACGTGGGCTTCTTCGGCTACAACACCTTCGTCACCTTCGCCATCCTTGGCCTCGGGCTCTATACGGCGGCGTTCGTGTGCGAGGCGGTGCGGTCGGGGATCAACTCGGTCGCGACCGGGCAGGCTGAGGCCGCCCGCTCGGTGGGTATGACGTTCGCCCAATCGCTGCGCCTGGTGGTCCTGCCGCAGGCGCTGCGGGCGGTGATCCCGCCGCTGACCAGCATCTACATCGCGTTGGCGAAAAACACCAGCATCACAGCGATCGTCGGCGTCCCGGAGGCGGCGTACGTGATGCGCCGGCTGTCCAACAAGTTCACCTCCGACGTGTACGCGATCTTCTTCGGGATCGCGGCGGGCTACGTCGTGCTCGTGCTGGTGCTGTCGGTCCTGCTCCGTCTGGCCGAGCGGCGCCTGGCGGTGGCGCGGTGACCGCGGCGCTGTTCGACGTCCCCGGGCCGCAGTCGCGTCGGCGCGCGGCTATTGGCACCATCGTTGCCGCCGTCCTGGCCGCCGCCCTGGTCGGTCTGGTGGGATGGAAGCTCTACCGTGAGGGCGAGTTCGAGGCCGAGCTGTGGCAGGACCTCGGGCAGCCCAACATCGCCCGGGCGGTCTGGCTAGGCCTGGTCAGCACCCTGTCTGCGGCGGCCGTCGCGATCGTGTTATCGGTCATCTTCGGCGCTGTGCTGGCGATGGGCCGGTTGTCGGACCACCGCGTGCTCCGCATCCCAGCGGCGATCGTCGTCGAGTTCTTCCGCGCCGTTCCGCTGCTGCTCCTCATCGTGTTCGTGTTCTTCGGGTTCAACAACCTCTTCAGCGACTACTGGAGCCTGGTCCTGGCGCTGATGCTCTACAACGGGTCGGTCCTCGCCGAGGTCTTCCGGGCGGGGATCAACGCGGTCCCGCGCGGGCAGTCGGAGGCGGCGTACTCGATCGGGATGCTAAAGAGCCAGGTGATGAGTTCGATCCTGCTGCCGCAGGCGGTGGCGATCATGCTGCCGGCGATCATCAGCCAGTGCGTGGTGGTGCTCAAGGACACCGCGCTCGGCGTGATCATCGCCTACGGGGACCTGGTGTTCCAGGCGAACCTGATCGCCGAGTTCGTCGACCACACCATCGTGCCGCTGGCGCTCGCCGCACTCATCTTCATCGTCATCAACTACGCCTTGTCCCGGTTGGCGGTGTGGCTGGAGGCTCGGTTCGCCCGGCGTGGGCGCACCAGCGCCGGCGCCGCGAGACCGACCGACATGCAGCTCGCTCCGACGGCTGGTGGCGCCGGCGACTAGCTGTCGCTCGCCCTCAGCCGAAGAGGCGGGTCAGGTCGAGGACGCTCAGGACATGCCGGGTCGACCCAGGCCCCTCGAGCTGGCGGTCGGCGACGAAACCGACCTTCTCTAAGGTGCGCAGCGAGGCGATGTTGTCAACCGCCGGCGCCGCCACGACCTGCGTGGCGTCGTAGTCGACCCAGATCACGTCGCGCAGGAACCGCCACAACATCCGGGTGCCAAGTCCGTGACCGATCAGGCCGGGGTCGGTGAGCGCGTAGTCGATGCCAACAGCGTCCGGCAGGTTGATCTCAGCGAAGTCAGGCTCGTCGCCAACGCGGTAGTCCTGGACCTGCCCGACGGGTGAACCGTCCACCTCGACGACCCACATCCGGGTGGTCGCCGACTCACCGCGGATCCGGTCGCCGTACCGCTGCTGCAGCTGCTCGAGGGTGTGGGTCTGCGGGTCGAACCAGGGACGCACGTGCGGCTGGGACAGCCGCTCCGCAACCGCCGGCAGGTCGTCGAGTGTCATCGGCCGGAACCGGAAGCGCACCGACGGCACGAGGTCGACGCCGCGGACCTGCTCGGCCACCGAGGCTGGCAGCATGCGGGCCACTGCCTCGTCGACGGGTAGCCACTCGTACCGGTCGTGCTCGGCGTCGAGGACCACCTCCTGGTCCGGCTCGACCTCGGCGGCGAACACCGCACACTCACTCGACAGGTCGACGGCCCAGATCGCCACGTCGACGATCCCGGACTCCTCGGCGAGTTCGCGCAACGCCGCCGGCTCGATCGGCTCGCCCGGGAGCCGGGCGCCGGCAGGCGCGGTCCACGCCCAGTCACCGGCATAGTCGGGACCCTCGTGAGCCCGGTGGAGCACGAGGTACTCCCACCCGGTCGTGCCGGGACGCCGCACGACGACGGTCGTCGCGCGCGGATCGTCCTCGGCAACCGGCTGCCCGTCGTACCTGACCGCTGGCCACACTCGCGAGTCCTCGGGCACCGACGTCATGACGCCATCGTCCCACCCGGGCACGTGGCTGCACCTCCCCCGATCCCCCGATATGCACGTCGTGTGCGCAACCTCAGCGTCGGGACGTCCGGTGGCCGGCCGTACGCTGCTGGGCATGCTCATGGCGTACGACGAACAGGGCACCGGGCCAGCCTTGCTGCTGGTGCACTCCGGGGTCTGCGACCGCCGGATGTGGCAACCGCAGTGGGCGACACTGTCGGGTTCGTTTCGCGCCGTGCGACCGGATCTGAGGGGGTTCGGCGAGACACCGTTGCCTGCGGAGAGCTTCTCGTTCGCGGCCGACATCGTCGAGCTGTTGGACTTCCTCGACATAGAGCGCGCTTGCGTGGTCGGGTCGTCGTTCGGTGGTCGGGTGGCGCTGGAGCTCGCGTCGAGCGCGCCGGAACGGGTGGAGCGGCTGGTGCTGCTGTGCTCCGCGCTGCCGGGCTTCCCGTCGACCCCGACCGCGGATGCGTTCGAGGAGGCGGAGGAGGAGTTGTTCGAGCTCGGCGACATCGACGGCGCCGTGGCGCTCAACGTGGCCACCTGGCTCGGGCCGGAGGCCGACAGCGCCACCCGTGAGCTGGTCTGCATCATGCAGCGCCGGGCCTTCGAGGTACAGCTGGCAGCCGACGACGGGCCGTCTCCCCCCGAGCCGGTACCGGTGGCCGTGGACCCGGCCGCGATTGCGGCACCTGCCCTGGTGGTCAGCGGAGCTCACGACATGGACCAGTTCCGGGCGGTGGCGGCACATCTGGCCGTGACGATGCCGACGGCACGGCATGTCGACTTCGACTGGGCAGGTCATCTCCCGAGCCTCGAGCGGCCCGAACCGGTGACGGCGCTGATCAGCGAATTCTGCCGCTGACAGCGTCAGTTGGCCGGCATGTCGTCGGCGGCCACCGCCTCGCGGGCCAGCCGCATCGCGAGGCTCGGCGGGTAGCCCTTGCGCGCCAGCACCCCGGCCAGTCGACGCATCTGCACCTGCGGGTCAAGCCCGCGGGTGCTGCGCAGCTTGCGCTGGACGACCAGGCGTGCCGCAGCTTCCTCGTCGTCGGGCTGGACCTCGTCGAGCACCTCGCGCGCCAGGTCGACGTCGATCCCCTTGCGGTGCAGCTCCAGCGCCAGGGCGCGACGAGCGAGGCCCTTGCCTCTCATGCGGGACTCGACCCACGCCCGGGCGAACGCCTCGTCGTCGATCAGCCCGACCTCGGTGAAGCGGTCGAGCAGCTGCGTCGCAACGTCCACCGGCACTCGTCGCTTGGCCAGCGCCTCGGCGAGCTCGGCGCGACTGCGAGGCTGGTCGGTCAACCGCCGCAGCAGGATCCGGCGCGCCACCGCCTCGGGATCGGCGTCCGGGAACGCCGGATCCTGGTCAACCTCAACGGCCACGGTCAGAAGTCGATGTTGGCCGCTGGCGGCTCGTTCACCTTCGGCCCGACGCCGAGCTTCTCCTTGATGCGCTTCTCGATCTCGTCGGCGAGGTCTGGGTTGTCGCGCAGGAACGCGCGCGAGTTCTCCTTGCCCTGACCGAGCTGATCGCCTTCGTAGGTGTACCAAGCACCAGCCTTGCGCACGAGTCCGGTCTCAACCCCGACGTCGATCAGACCGCCCTCGCGGCTGATCCCGAGGCCGTACATGATGTCCATCTCCGCTTGTTTGAACGGCGGCGCGCAGTTGTGCACCACGACGCCGTCCGCCACGAAGTTGTGCAGGTCCTCCACCTCGAGGTCGAACGTACGCGCCCGGCGCAGCGGCAGAATCTCGGACACCGTCCGGTAGCTCAGCTCGTCAGCGAGCACGTCGTGGAGGAAGGGGTCGTCCAGCGCCGCTGCGACGGTCGCCAACCGGTCCCGGCGCAGAAGGGGAGTCCCCAGCAGCTGATGCATGCCGGAGCGAGCCCGCTTCGGCTCCAATCCGAGCCAGTGGGCAACGAGACTTGACGTGACACCTCGGTTGCGAAGATGTTCGAGCACCGGCTTGGTGGCGGAATCACTTAGATAGACCCGCTGCGACCCGCGGTGACGCTGGAGGCTCTTTCCGAGCTCTTCGACTAGGACACGTCCGCGCGGACCCCACATCGGAATGGCGTCGGCGAACGCCTGGACGTTGTCGACGCCGGCGACGCGGACTTCCCAGCACGAGAGCTTGCCCTGAATGCGACGACCTCGGACCAACCCACCCCGCTGCACGCGTGGATCGCGGCGATGGACACTACTGCCGATCCCCCAGCGGAGCAGCAGCCAGTGCAGCTGATGAGCAAGCTGCTCGGAGGTGGTTGCATAGCCAACCCGCAGCGCTCCGGTTTGTTCGCGCCCCACCCAACCGTCGGTCTCGAAGAGCCCAAAGACCAGGTTGGCGACGATCTCTGCCGAGATCTCCGGATCGAAGAATGCGGCGGGGACCTGTTTGTCAGGTGCCAGGTGACCCCAGATCCCTGCCCAGCGACAGAGAGCGAGGACGCCGTTGCGCTCTCCAGGCCGATGCGAGATGGCGAGCTGTACCTCGTCGCGCCGCTGCGCGTTGCACCCATGGTCAGCCGCGATTCGGGCGACGTCGTCGTGCAAGTCCTCTTGAACGTTCATGAACGCCACCGGTGTCTTGCCGCCGACGTAGCCATCACCGATGAGGTAGCCGATCAGCCTCGCCTCGTCGGGGGTGACGGGCGCCGCTTCCCCGAACCGCAAAAACCGGCGTGGTTGGGCGACGCGGTCGCGCACCTGCAGCTCACCCGCGGGAACCCAGCCGCGGTCGGTCAGCATCATGTGGTCGGGCGTGACCCAGATCTGTGCTCCGCCGCGCACGCGCAGACCCATCACGTCCTGCTCGCCCTGATCGAACCAGGACCGGACAGGCCGAACCTGCAACTGATCCTTCTTGTCCGCCGCGACAAGGTGCACCGGGAGCCGGCCATCAACAACGTCCTCGATGCGGTGCGTCCGGCCGGTCACCGGGTCGAAGACCAACGTTCCCTCGGCGACGCACTTGTTCTTTGCCACCTTGACCCGGGTGCGGTTGCCGACCATCTCGGTGCCGTCTTTGAGCGTCTCGATCCGGCGCACGTCCAGGCGCACCGACGCGTAGAACTTCAGCGCCCGCCCCCCGGTGGTGGTCTCCGGTGAGTTGTGCACCATGACGCCGTCGGCGAAGTAGTTGTGGTTGCCCTCGACCTCGATGTCGAAGCGACGCATGGACCGCGTGGGCGGCTTGACGTGGACGTCCAGCACGTCACCAGCGACGAGACGCTGTGTCGGCTCGACGAACTGCGCCTCAACATCGAACTGTCCCTGGAAACGGGGCAGCAGCTTGTAGCTCATCGACGGGTGGACGTACGGAGCGACAATCTGCTGGAACCGTGCACTGGACTGAGTGGTGAAAGTCAGCACTGCCTTGGCGGCACGGCCTCGCATGTGCAGGCGAGCCTCGATCCCGTGCACATCGCAGAGGTAGTCCCGCAACCGGGCTCGGGTGCCCGCACTCATCGCTTCGACGCAGATCTCGATGCGGCCGCTGCCACCCTGCGTGCGCTGCTGCAGCCCCCTGGATCGAACCGTGAACGAGCCGTCGTCCAGGTACCAGATCGCCAGCGCCAACGGCGTCAGCGCCTTGAAGTACTCATCACTGAGATACTTCTTGCCATCGCCGACGTAGACGGCACGCTGCAACTCATAGAGCTCAGGCAGCGGAGTAAAGTCGACGAGCGTGGCACCGCGCGTGTTCGCGTAGTGCGAATGACCGATGTTGGCGAGTAGGGACACCTTCCAGTCAAGGTACGCACGCTGCTTGGCACCATGGCCGAGGCGGAACCGGACACCGTTGCGACCGCGCAGGTTGGGTGACAGATTGCCGTCGCCCATCAGCGAGCCCAAGATCACCTGCAGCTGCTGGTCACTGAGCCGGTGCGGCTCGGCGACGAGCACCCGGTCGCCGGCGAAGATCTCGCCGGCGAGCCGCCAGCCGCCTGGTGTGCGGATCTGATGGTTGGGTGTTGCCGCGAACTGTGCCCGCCCGTTGCGGCCGGATTTTGCCACCGTGAACTGCAGGAAATGGTCGGCGTTGCCGTTGTCGAACCAGTTGACGACCCGGCGGGGGACGATCTGATCCGTCTCCGCGTCGTACGACATCACCTCGACCGGCAGCCGTTGGTTGACGACTTTGCCGATCCTTTCTGTGGTGCCGTCTGCCAGCTGGATCCGGGTGCCGTACGAGAAGCAGCCGAAGAGCACCCCGATCTTTTCCCGCAGCTGGTTGATGAAGATCGCCGTCGTGCCGGCGTTGCTCAGGGCGCCGGTCATCTTGCTCAGCGCCTGACTCATCAGCCGCGCCTGCAGCCCCATGTGGCTGTCGCCCATCTCACCCTCGATCTCGGCCCGCGGCACCAGTGCGGCGACCGAGTCGATGACGATCAGGTCGAGGGCGCCGGATCGGATCAGCATGTCGGCGATCTCGAGCGCCTGCTCACCGCTGTCGGGTTGTGAGACCAGCAGCGCGTCGGTGTCGACGCCCAGGCGCTGCGCGTAGTCGGGGTCGAGCGCATGCTCGGCGTCGATGAACGCCGCGATCCCGCCCGCGCGTTGCGCGTTGGCGACGGCGTGCAGCGCGACGGTCGTCTTGCCCGACGACTCCGGACCGTAGATCTCGACCACCCGCCCGCGCGGCAGCCCGCCGATGCCGAGGGCGACGTCGAGCGCGATCGACCCGGTCGGGATCACCTCGACAGGTGCCCGTCCCTCCTCGCCGAGCCGCATGATCGAGCCCTTGCCGTACTGGCGGTCGATCTGGGCCAGTGCGGTGTCGAGCGCCTTGTCGCGATCCCCTGGAGCCATTGCGTGTCCGTCCCGTCGAGTCGGTCCTGCGTCTCTCGTCTGTCCTGACACTAGGCGCCGCCACCGACAGTCCGTTGCGACACGTCACTGGGCTGTGGACGAGCATCCCTCACCAGGGCAGCCTAACCGTAGGCCGAACGGGTGTTCGAAGCTCCGGCGACACGCCGCAGCGCGCGTCAGCGCTCCCGACGCCGCCTCAGCAACGACGCCACGACGACCGCGGCCGCTACGACGACGAGCCCGATGAGCCAGGACAGCCGGTACGGCCGGTCGAGCAGGGTCGGGTTGGTCGCGTTCGCTCCGAAGCGGCCCAGGAACGGGATCGCGAACAGGGTGATGCTGCCCCAGACCACAACCGCTATCGCCACCGGAGCGCGGGCGTACGAGGGCAGCCGGCGTGCGGCGATCACCCCGACCAGGACCACCACCGGGGCGAACAGCAGGTCGTGCGCGATCACGCCGCCGGCCAGCCACTTGCCTACGGCAAGCCACTGTGTCGAGCCCAGCCCCCACACCAGCCAGGCGCCGTACGCCAGCGCGCCGACGCCCAACGCGCCGAAGCCCGCCCGCCCGAGCAGCACGCCACGGGTCATGACAGCACCTCGAGCCCGGTGACCCACTTGGTCTGCAGCACTCCGGGGCGGGCCGGGGCGATGATCCGGGCCGGGTAGCCATGCTGAATGTCGAGCGCCTCGCCGTGGAGCTGCAGCGCGAGCAGTGTGTCGGGATGGGAGCTGAACTGCGGCGGCAGCGTGGACGTGGAAAACGCTCCGCTGCTCTCCAGCGACGTCACGAACACATCGGACTCCGCAGGCGCTCCGAGCCGCGCGACCAGATCGGCAACCGGGACCCCGGTCCAGGTGGCGCCCGCGCTCCAGCCCTCGACGCACGAGATCGGCAGCGAGCGCGTCCGCTGCGGCATCGCCTCGAGGTCGGCGAGGCTCAGCTTCATCGTCGTGGAGCCGTACGCGAGCGTCAGCTGCCACGCCGGGTCCATCGCGCTGTCCACGACACCGGCTTCTTCGGCGCTCCGGTTGACCGGCACGCCCTGCGGCCCCTCGCCGGAGCGCACGCCGAAGATCGACACCTCGCGCAGCCACGAGACCGACTGGCCGGCGGCCGCCAGGACGGCCAGTCCCGCGGCGGCGTACGTGGCCCGCAACAGGCCGCGTCGGGACAAGACACCCGGGGCACTGGTGCTCGGGGCGGCCATGCTGTGGGCGCCGCTGCCCGAGCCGCTCATGCTCGGTTCACGCGTGGCGACCGGCTCGGCCGGCTCGTCCAGCGGCTGCGGCAGCGCCTGCCGGATGATCGGGAGCTTCACCGCGACGTGGACCAGGATCGACCCGATCGCGACCCAGGCCACGGCGTAGTGGGTGGACCGGAAGGAGAAACCCCACGGATACCAGTGCGTGGTGTTCTGCAGGCCGGTGACGAGCTGGAAGACGGCACTGGCGACGAGCACTCCGATGGAGAGGCGTTCGACAGCCTGGATGGCCGCCTCGCGGCTCGGCGGCCACGGCAGCCGGGAGAACAGCTTGGGATAGACCGACCACAGCTTCACGAGCAGCAGGGGTATGGCGGCGGTGCCGGCGAGCACGTGCAGACCCTGGGTCACCCGGTAGATCGACACCGGGCCGGTGGGGTAGGTGAACCAGCCGGGGGTGTCCTGACCGTAGTGGCTGAAGACCCCGGTCAGGAACGCGACCAGGAACGCGATCCCGAGCCACAGTCCCACTCGCGAGGTCACCCGGTTGTCTCGCAGCGGGGAGGTGAAGTCCTCCTCGCGCGGCCGCCGCGGCGTCATGCCCACACCTGCGGCAACGCTAGGTCCGGGCGCCGCAGCACGGCCGCCCACCGCCCGCCGACTTCGTCGACCGCCACCGGCTCGAGGCCGGCCGCCCACGCCAGCTGGTTTACACCGTCCACGGCGACGTTCGCCCAGTCGAACGGTGCGCTGGTACGACCGTGCACTCGAAGCCGGACCCGTTCCCGGCGTACGCCGGTGCCAGGAGCCGCCAGCTCGACCACCACGGTGCCGCCCTTGCGCACCAGCTGCCGGCTGCGGCGCAGCAGCCGCACCGGGTCACCGCCGATTCCGACGTTGCCGTCAGCGAGCAGCACGTGATGCCACTGGCCCAACGAGGGGATCGGGCCGAAGACGTCACGGCGCAGAGCGGTCGCGCCTCGTTCGAGAGTGCGCTGCACGGCCACCTCCGACAGGTCGATCCCGACCGCCG
>JACCZI010000133.1 GCA_013696015.1 Nocardioidaceae bacterium | reverse complement strand
GGCCGGGCCGTACCGTCCGCTGCATCCAGAACGGTCGCTCACCCGGACTCGCCGGGGCTCGCAACAGCGGAATCCTGGCTGCCCAGGCGGATCTGATCGCCTTTTGTGACGACGACGACGAGTGGCTGGCAGGCAAGCTGCGGGCCCAGGTCGACCTGATGCGCAGCACGAACAGCGCCCTCGTCGCGACCGGCATCCGGGTTCATTTCCGCGGTCGAGATCGGGTCCGGCTGCCGCCGCCACGACCCCTCAGCCATGACGACTTCCTGCAGGACCGTCATATGGAGGTCAACCCGTGCACGGTGCTCGTCGATCGCCTGGTCCTGCTGGGCTCGATCGGACTGGTCGACGAGACGATCCCTGGCGGGTACGGCGAGGACTACGAGTGGTTGCTGCGGGCGACCCGGTTCACCGATATCAGGTCCGTACCGGCGCCTCTGGTACGCGTGAACTGGCACGCCTCCTCGTTCTTCGCCGATCGCTGGCAGACCATCGTGTCCGCCCTCCAGGACCTCCTCGACCGCAACCCCGACTTCGTACGCCAGCCACGCGGGCTGGCCCGCATCGAGGGCCAGATCGCCTTCGCCCAGGCCGGGCTGGGCGATACCCGCGCGGCGCGTAGCTGGGCTCGCCGCGCCTTGAGCCACCGCCGGACCGAGCCGCGCGCCTACGTCGCACTGCTCTGCTGCACCGGTCTGGTCACCAACGAGACCGTCGTCAGGCTGGCGCACCGCGCCGGTCGAGGCATCTGACCTTCCGGTGGCCGGAACCGTGCGGACGCAGCCGCAGGTGCGTCACCTGCCCATGTGGCCGATGTGGTCGCTGGCGTGGCTGCTGCCGCTGTGCCTGCTGCTAGGCGGTCGCGACTTCGCCTGGATGATCGCAGCGGTACCGATGACGGCCCATCTCGTTGCCAGCCGCCCGATACGGACCCCGCCTGGGTTTGCCCTGTGGCTTCTCTTCGTGGTCTGGATGTCGGCGTCGGTGATCCAGATCGACACGGCCGGGCGACTTCTTGGCTTCTGCTTTCGCGCCCTGCTCTACCTGTCGGCAACGGTGATCCTGTTGTACGCCTACAACCTCGCGCTGCGCGGCCTGTCGTGGCACCGGGTGGCCGGAGCGCTGACGGCCTTGTGGGTCGTGGTCGTCGTCGGCGGTTACCTGGGCGTGTTGCTCCCCGACGTGGTGCTCACAACCCCCGTGGCACAGGTGGTCCCCCCCGGTCTGGCGAGCAACGAGGTCATCGCCGAGATGATCACGCCCGCCTTCGCGCAGCAGGGCGGCGAAGACCTCGGCGTCCCTTCACGACCGAGCGCACCGTTTGCCTACACCAACAACTGGGGCGTCGCGTACTCCCTCCTCCTGCCGTTCGTGTTCGTCTTCTTCAGCGGTCTGCCGCGTGGCAGCTGGCGCCGACTGCTGGTGACCCTCGCCGTGGCAGCCTCGCTGGTGCCGGCGCTGCTCACCCTCAACCGCGGCATGTTCCTCGCACTAGGGGTCGGGCTCGGCTATGTAGGGATCCGGCTTGCGCTCCGGGGGTCTGGTGCGGGGATCGCAGCTCTCGGGGTGCTGGTGGCGGTTGGGCTGTTCGCCGTCACAGCGACGCCTGTCGGTGACCTGTTGCAGCAGCGGTTGGACAGCAGCTCGACGAACGAGACCCGGTTGAGCGTCTACGAGCAGGCGGTCGAAGGCACCGTTGCCAGCCCGTTGTTCGGTCAGGGTGCCCCACGCCCGGCGATCTCGCCAGGCGAACCGGCGGTAGGCACGCAGGGGCAGTTCTGGATGGTGCTGTTCTCGCACGGCTTCCCGGGTGCTGCGTTCTTCGTCGTCTGGCTGCTCGTGGGCTGCCTGCTCTCGGCCCGGCCACCGACCACGAGCGGCCTGTGGCTCCATGCTGTTCTCGTGATGGCCCTGATCGAGGTGTTCTACTACGGATTCTTGGGGGCCGGACTCACGGTCGTGATGATCGCTGCGGGGCTGAGTGCGTGCGCTGCCCACGTGCACCAGCGATCGACGAAGGCCCCTGCCATCAACGGGATCGTCGACGGGGTCCCCGCATGACCACCTCGGTGTCGGACAGGTCGGCCACCGACCTGACCCGCGTCGCTCGCAGCGGCGGGCTCGGTCTGGCAGGTGCCGTCACCGCTGCTGCCGGCGGCTTCGCCCTCACCGTCGTCGTGGCGAGAAGCACCAGCACAACAGGAGCCGGCCTCTTCTTCGAGGCGGTCGCGCTGTTCACGATCGCCAGCAGCGTGGCCTGCCTCGGCGCGGACACCGGCCTGCTGCGCACGCTCTCCCGGTCGAGCGCGCTCGGCCAGCTGCACGACCTGCGCGGGACCCTGGTGGTGGCGCTCCCGCCGATCCTGTTCACCAGCGGCATCGTGACGTTGCTGGGCTTGGTCTGGAGCGACCAGCTCCTCGGGTGGCTGGTGGGGGGATCGGCGACCGGTGAGGCGGCGCCGTACCTACAGGCGGTGTTGGCGTTCCTGCTGATCGGTACCGCCTACAACGTGTGTGTCCAGGCGACGCGCGGACTGGGCGGGGTCCGCCCCTTCGTGCTCCTGCAGAACGTATGGCTGCCCTTCGCCCGGCTGGCATGCGTGGTGGTGGCGGTCCAGGTGCTCGCGACCTCGGCGCTGCCCTGGGCGTGGGCGCTGCCTCTGGTGCCCGCCCTGGCCGCCGCAGTCCTCGTCCTGCGGCGCCGGCTGCGGGCCGTCGAGTCGGGCGCGGACGCGGAGACACCCTCGCGCCGCCCCTTCAGGAGGCTGGCGGCGGACTTCTGGTCGTACTCCCTCCTGCGCGGCGGTGCGGCCAGCATCGACATCACACTGGTCTGGCTCGACGTGGTGCTGGTCGGACTGCTGCGCTCGACCGCCGAAGCCGGCATCTACGCCGCCGGGAGCCGCTACGTGACGACAGGGACGCTGGTGGTGCAGGCGATGCGGCTGGCCACAGCGCCTGAGCTGAGTGCCCTGCTCAGCACCGGCCAACGCGAGCGGGCGACCCGGGTCTACAGGACCGCGACCTCGTGGATCATGCTCACGTCCTGGCCGATCTACCTGCTCATGGCCAGTTTTCCCGCCACCCTGCTCGGTCTGTTCGGCGACCAGTACCTGCCCGGCAGCACTGCGCTCACCGTGCTGTCCCTCGCCATGCTGGTCAGCCTGGCCACCGGCAACGTCGGAACAGTCCTCCTGATGGCAGGACGCAGCGGCTCAGTCCTCGGTAACAAGGCGGCTGCCCTGGGCCTCAACGTCACGCTCAACCTGGTACTCGTGCCGCCGTTCGGCATGACAGGCGCCGCGCTGGCGTGGGCCGCGGCCATCGTCGTCGACAACCTGCTGGCGGTGGCTCAGGTAAGCCGGCTACTCGAGACGCGCAGCATCGACCGCGCGGCGATGGCGACGGGCGCGGCGGCGTGTCTGTGCTTCGGTGCACTGGCCGTGGGGGGCAGGCTGGTCCTCGATGACACCCTCGTGGCCCTGCTCGCAACGGCACTGCTCGGCACCGCGTTGTACGCGGCAGCGCTGCGGCCCTTCCGCGATCTCCTCGAGCTCCGTGAGCTCGCCGCCCTCCCACGTTCGCTGGTGACGGGGCGGCATACCTCACCGAGGAGCGACTCGTGACGTCGTCGGCCACCTCGCTGGGCAAGCGGTTGCTCCCGGCACCGGTCAAGGAATCGGCGCGGAGCGGGCTGCGGGTGTGGGGGCGTGCCACCGCGTCGACGAGGCCGCTGCCGGACTTCCTCATCATCGGCACCAAGCGGGGCGGAACCACGTCGCTCTGGAACTATCTGCTCGAGCACCCCGGTGTGCTCCCGATGTGGCCGGCGGCGGAGAACCTCAAGAGTCCGCACTACTTCTACTGGCACTACGACCGAGGCCTGCGCTGGTACCGGTCGCACTTTCCCACCCGGCTCAGCCGTAGCCGAGCTCGACGACACCTCGGGCATCCGGTGGTGGCGGGCGAGGCCAGCCCGTACTACCTGTACGACCCGCGCGTTCCGCAGCGCGTCGCTGAGGTGCTGCCTGGCGTCAGGCTCATCGTGTTGCTGCGCAACCCGGTCGAACGGGCGTTCTCGCACTACAAGGAACGGGTCCGGGCCGGTGTGGAGGAGCTGAGCTTCGAGGCGGCACTGGCCGCGGAACCGAAGAGACTGGCCGGCGAGGTCGAGACGATGCTGGAACGACCGCACCACTACAGCCGGCCGCACGACTGGTACGGCTACCGGGACCGAGGCGTCTACCACCCGCAGCTGCTGAGCTGGCAGCAGTACTTTCCGGCCACCTCGATGCTGGTGCTGCGCAGCGAGGACTTCTACACCGACCCCACCAGCTCGCTGCAGGAGGTCCACCGCTTCCTGCAGCTACCGGAGCGTCCCCTGCGAAACCCCAAGCGCTGGAACTACGAGCCCGCGCACGACATGCTGCCCGAGACCCGGACGCAGCTGGAGCGCTTCTACCGACCGCACAACGCCGCACTCGTACGGCTCCTGGGACGGGACCCGATGTGGTCCTGAGCCGGGCAGCGCCGGCCACCCTCGGCGCGGAGCTCGCGGCGCTGGTCACCCAGGTGTGGCCGGCGGCAGCGACCGGAGAACTGGTCACCAGCATCGGCGACGTCCCGGACGGCTACGTCGCGCTCGAACGGTTCCGGGTGTTGCCCAACCTGGCGCGGCCACAGATGCTCCTCCCCGAGCGGCCCCGCATCGCCGCGGCCGCCCTGAGCACCTATAACGCGCTGCGACAGCCACGCACCCGCGTCTTCCGCCGGGGCGCGGCCACGGCGCTGCGCCTCGGCACGGGAAGACTCGTCACCGGTGCGCAGCTGAGCGTGTGCGTCCCAGCTGAGAACGCAGGCTCGGCTCCCCAGCTGTCTTTGACGCATCACCTGCGGGACCGGCTCGAGACCGGCCCGCTGGCCGCCGCCATCGGCCTCACCAACCCCGGCCCGAACCGCAAGCCGATCCTGCAGCTCTTCGACACGGCCGGCGCACCTGTCGCGTTCGCCAAGATCGGGTGGAACCCGGTGACCCGGGCCATGGTCGACAACGAGGCGGCCGCCCTCGAGGCCCTCGCCACGGACGGCGTCAGGTACCCCGCTCGACCGCAGGTGCTGCTCCATGCGCCGTGGCAGGAACGCAGCGTCCTCGCCACCTGCCCGCTCCCCCTCGACGCCGCCGCCTATCCGCACCGTGGCGGGCCACCGCCTAGCCTCTGCGAGTCCCCCCGGAATGCAATGACGGTGACGCACACGCCCCTCGGCGAGAGTCCCTACTGGCACACCGTGCGACAACGCAGCGACGCTCTCGACGCGGCCGCAGCGCTGTCGGCCGCGGAAGCCGACGCGCTCCGCGGCGCGCTGCAAGCGGCGGAGCTGCACGCCGGCACAGCCATGGATTTCGGTCCATGGCACGGGGACTGGTCGTTCTGGAATCTGGCCCGGATCCGCGGCCAGCTGTGGGCCTGGGACTGGGAGCACTACGCAGCCAGCGCCCCGGTCGGTTTCGACGCCCTCCACTTCGTGTTCCAACGGGAGTTCGTTCACCGCCGGCGCAGCTTCGCCAACGCCCTGCGGGTCGCCGCCGACAACGTCTCTGTGCAGCATGTCGTTGCCTCGACGCTGTATCCCCTGGAGATGTACCTGCGCGCCGCCCGGCTTTACGCCTGTGGTGCCGGCTGGAACTCCCGCTTCCACGACGGTGCCCTGCGCTGGCTGAGCGACTTGCGGTGACAGCGCCTGTCAGCGTCGGCTACATCGGCGGCTTCGGCCGCAGCGGTTCGACGCTCTTGGAGCTCACACTCGGCAGCCTGCGCGGCCTGTGCGCGCTCGGGGAGCTCGTCCACCTGTGGGAGCGGGGGTTGCGCGACAACCAGCGTTGTGGCTGCGGTCAGCCGTTCCACGACTGCCAATTCTGGCGGGACATCGGTGACCGGGCCTTCGGCGGCTGGTCCGAGGTGGACGTCGCGGAGGTGCTTGCGCTCAAGGCGGCGGTCGACCGCAACCGCTTCGTGCCCCTGCTGCTTCGCACCCGACTGCCCTCCTCGCGGCAGCACGCGGTACGCCGCTACACCGACCTCTACGTCGCGATCTACCGGGCGGCGGCCGCGATGACAGGCGCCACGGTGGTGCTGGACTCCAGCAAGCACGTGTCGCTGGCCGCCTGCCTGCGGTGGAACCCGGACGTCGACCTGCGCCTCGTCCACGTCGTCCGTGACAGTCCAGGCGTCGCGTACTCGTGGGGCAAGCAGGTCCGCCGTCCCGAAATTTCGGACCGAGTGCAGTACATGCCGCAGTACTCGGCTCCCCAGGTGGCCGGCACTTGGCTGGCGCACAACAGCATGTTCGAGGCCGTCGCCGCCCGTGGCACTCCCCGACTGCTCGTCCGCTACGAGGACTTCGCCGCAGGGCCGCGGGCCACGCTGCGACGGATCACGTCGTACCTGGACCTGCCGGGTGACACGGTTCCGCCCGGGCCTGAGCACGAGCTCCCGCTGCACCGCAATCACACCGTCGCCGGCAACCCCCTGCGGTTCACCACTGGGAATGTCCGCGTCCGCACCGACGACGCGTGGCGCAGCGCCCTACCCCCCTCGCGGCGGCGGCTCGTCGCCGCGGTGACGTGGCCGCTCCGACGCCACTACGGCTATCCGGCCTGAGGGCTCAGCCGCCGGTGACGTAAGGGGCGTTGGCAGCGCTCCGGAAGCCGCTCAGCGCCGCTGGGCTCCCGGTGACCCGGAAGTCGCAGATCGTCGAGGTCTGGGAGTTCCACTGGATGACCGCCTTGATGTGAGGCAGCCGCTTCAGGGCAGCCGGGACGCCGCCGTACCAATCCTTGATACGCCCGACGTTGTCCGGGTCCGGCACGGAGCCGTACTCGCCGAGCAGTATCGGCTTGTCGGCCATGCCGTTGTCCTGCAGCCAGCCGTAGAACGGCGCCAGGGACCGGTAGGGATCCTCCCAGGGCGAACCGTTGCACCGGAAGAAGTTGTACGGGTCGTAACCGACCCAGTCGACGTAGGCGTCACCGGGGTACATGGCCTTGATGCGGCCGACGTTGGCCATCGTGCCCGTCGGCACCCACGCCCACACCACATTGGTGACACCGGCGTTCGCCATCACGTCCTGGATGTGGCGGTACGCCGCCACATAGTCGGCGGGGGTGCCGTTGGCGGTCCGGGTCCGACCGTCCATCTCGTGGTCGAAGTCGATGAAGACCGGCTTGCCCCAGGCCTTCAACCGCTTCGCCGCAGGCAAGATCACCGATGAGTCGTACTCGCCGTTGGCGATGTCGCGCCAGTGCGCAAAGGAGCCCGTGGACCAGATGTTTGACGTCCACGCGAAGTACAAGGTGCGTTGCCCGGTGGCTCCCAGCTGCCGCTCGTACTGGTCGGGGAACTGCCCGTTGCCGCCCGAGTTGGACCAGTCGTGGTAGCGCTTCACCAGGTCGAACCTGCGGCCGATCGCCCGCTCGATCTGCACGAACGGCGTGGCCCAGCCCTCAGCGGCCGTCCGTTGTTTGGTGTAGACGCCCCACGACACGCCGCAGGAGGGCACGAGCCGCCGGTTCACCCCGCACGCGAGCGTCGAACTGTCAATGTCGGCGCGGCTCGGGGCCACCCTCGGGGCCACGCTCTGAGCGACCGACGTGCCGCTGGGGATCAGGGCCGCGGCGAGGGCCAGCGCGGCCAGCGCACCACCGACACGGCGGCTGCGGTGCAGTTGCACGGTCATCGAGTGGTCCCCTTGCGTCACGCCGCACGACCATGTTCCTCAGCTCGCTGGGATCGCCGGCAGGTAGGTGCACATGCTGCGGCGTGGGAGGCACGGCGTCAACCGGCCGCCACCCACCACCAGAGACATTCTGTCACTTTGGGTCACTGACTGACTACAAATGGCGAGAATTGTCTGCCGTGGACCTGCCCGGGTCAGGCCGCGCCGTCACGTCGCAGCACCGCGCCGACGGTGCGCGCCGCGATCCCGACGTCGCCGCCCATCGTCCAGTTGTCGACGTAGTCCAGGTCGAGCCGCACCGCGTCGTTCCACGCCAGTCGTGACCGCCCGCTCACCTGCCAGAGCCCGGTGATGCCGGGTTTGACGCTCAGCCGACGACGAATCCAGTGGTCGTACTCGATCAGCTCCGACGGCAGCGCCGGCCGAGGGCCGATCAGCGACATGTCGCCCTTGACCACATTGATCAGCTGCGGCAGCTCGTCGAGGGAGCACCGGCGCAGCACGCGGCCGACGCGTGTGATGCGTGGGTCGGACGCCATCTTGAACAGCGGGCCGGCTCCCTCGTTGTAGCGGTCGAGCTCCGAACGCAGCTGCTCGGCGTTGGTCCGCATCGTCCGCAGCTTGTACATCGTGAACAACCGACCGTGATGGCCGACCCGGGTCTGGCGGAAGAATCCTGGCCCGGGAGTGTCGCGCCGCACCAGTACCACCAGGACCGCGATGAGCGGCGCAGTCACAACGAGCAGCAGGAGTGCGCTCAGACGGTCGAAGCACGACTTCAGCCACACCAGCAGCGCTGGCCGGCGGGTCGGCCGCACCGACAGCAGCAACCGTCGACCGAGCAGGCGCGGTTCGATGCGTCCCGGGACCGCTCCGTGGACCTCGGTGGCGACGGTCAGCTCGATCGCGGAGTCCTCGAGCGCCCAGCTCAAGCGCCGGACGTCGTACGCGGTGAGGACCGGCCCTGGAGCTACGACCACCTGGTCGACGCCCAGGTCGTGGGCCACACCCGGCACGTTCGGCAACGAGCCGACGACCGGGATGCCCTGGATCTGGCGCGGCTGGTCGCCGGCGTCGTCATCGGTTTCCACCAGGCAGACCCCGACCATTCGGATGTGGGGCAGCGCGTTCCACTGGGTGATCAGGTGGGAGACGGCGATCCTGTCGCCGATGAGCAACGCGGTGCGGGGGGCATGACGGCCTGGGTACTGAACCCTCGCTCCGAGCGGAACCGCGAGGCTGGTGGTCAGCACGATCAGCCCGCCGCGGACGTCCATCGTGTTCAGCCAGCCGATGGCGGTCCCGACCAGTAGCGCAGCTCCGGCCATAACAGCCATCCGTCCCAAGGGACGCCTGGATCGGGTGCGGTCGTAGACGGGCAGCGTGACCAGCTCGAGGAGGAACGCGAGCGCCACGCCGCCGGTGACGGCAAGCGGCACGACACCCTGCCCGGGGAGCGCGACGGCCGCTGTGAGCCCGAACAGCACAGCGCCCACGTACTCGAGGTAGACCGACAGCGCATCGCCTGGCGGGGCCGCGGTCGAGGTACGCGTCGTTGCGAGCGCGCGTCGATTACCGAAAGAAACGGCAGGACTACTCAAAGTAATATTACTCACAGCAAAACCCCGAGGTTCTGGTTGGCGTCCCGATACGCCCGCGCCGAAGCGCGACCGAGTGTCCTAAGCATAAACAACGTGCAATCGCTCTGCAGCGCTAAGTGCGCAATTCGGGGACGTTACGGCCCGAAACGTTGTTGGATTATCCGTTATAGTCACTCTGTGTCATTGTCAGACCACGCAGAAGTAAACTCTCGACCGCATTGGCTGCTGTGTCGGCCACTCCGGGAAGGTCGCGGCGTTCGGCTGCCGAGAACCGTTGCAGCACGAAGTCCGCTGCCGAGCGAGACTCAGGGGGGCGTCCGATGCCGATCCGGACCCGGTGATAGCTCCCGGTCCCGAGCGAGGACCGGATCGACTTCAGACCATTGTGACCGTTGTCGCCTCCGTCGTACTTGACCCGCAGTGTTCCGAACGGCAGGTCGAGCTCATCGTGGACGACCACGAGGCGTTGCGCCGGAACCTTGTAATACGCGAGCAGGGCGCTCACCGCGCCACCGCTGTGGTTCATGTAGGACCGCGGGCGGGCAGCGACAACGCGGACGGCCTCCGCGAGCGCCCCGAGTCGGCCTTCGGCCACGTCAGCCCGCCGAGACCTGTGGGCGCGCAGGGAGACGCCCAGGCGCTCGGCCATGAGGTCACAGACGAGGTAGCCCACGTTGTGCCGAGTGGCGGCGTACTCCGGTCCGGGGTTGCCGAGTCCAACGACGATCCATACGTCCGGGCTCGCAGCCGCGTCAGACCTGCGCTGACGCAGCGCGTGGAGCAGCGTCACCCGTCGTTCGACGGAGCCGCTTCGCCCTCGGCGGTGGTGCCCTCGCCCGCGATGTCGGCGTCCTCGCTGTCCGCCGGCTCCTCACGTTCGATGCCGACGTCGGCCTCCGCCTCGGCGAGGTCCGCCTCGAACTCCTCCGCGGTGGGCGCCGCGGTGATGTTGACCACGAGGTGGTCGGGGTCCATGTGGAGCGCGGCCCCGTCAGGCAACGTCAGGTCCGAGGCGAGGACCTGCGATCCCACGGCGAGACCCTCGATGGATACCTCGACCGACTCCGGGATGTGGGTCGCCTCGACCTCGAGCGGGATCTCCGTCACCTCGGTGACCACCAGCGCGCCCGGCTCGGCGTCTCCATGCAGCACGACCGGCACGTTGACCGTCACCTTCTCGCCGCGGCGGACCAACAGCAGGTCAGCGTGCTCGATCCAGCCTCTGATCGGATGCCGCTGCACCTGCTTCGGGAGGGCGAGCTGGCTCTTACCGTCGAACTCCACAGACAGCAAGGCGTTGGCCGTCTTGAGCGCCAGCATGAGGTCATGCCCGGGCAGCATGACGTGCAGCGGGTCCAGGCCGTGTCCGTAGATGACCGCGGGCACCTTGGCGTCGCGTCGGATGCGACGCGCTGCGCCCTTTCCGAACTCGGTCCGTGCCTCGGCTCGGATCTTGATCTCTGCCACGACAGCGGCTCTCCTCGGTGCGGTGCTCGATGGTGTTCCCCGGCTGACGGCCTCGCCGAGACGACGACCGCAGCAGTCTAGCCGTCGAGTGCCGTTAGGACGGAACCGTGTGCTGCCCACCGCATGTGCTCCCGGTGGCCGACCCGGCGAGTGGCGCACAAACACCCCATGGGAGGTGGTGTCGTCAGGCCTCACCGTTGAAGAGGCTGGTGACCGAGCCCTCCTCGAACACCTCGCGGATGGCCCGGCTAATCAGCGGAGCGATCGACAGCTCGGTGATCTTGTCAAAGCGCAGCTCGTCGGACAGGGGCAACGTGTTGGTGACGATGATCTCCGAGATCGGCGAGTTCTTGAGCCGGTCAACTGCCGGCCCGGACAGCACCGCATGAGTGGCGGCACCCACAACACCCGCCGCACCAGCCCCCATCAGGGCCTCGGCCGCCTTGGTTATCGTGCCGGCGGTGTCGATCATGTCGTCGATCAGCAGGCACACCCGGCCTCTGACCTCGCCTATGACCTCCTGGACCGTGACCTGGTCGACCTGGTTCGGGTCGCGCCGCTTGTGGATGATCGCCAGCGGGCACCCGAGCCGATCGGTCCACAGGTCGGCGACCCTGACCCGGCCGGCGTCCGGCGACACCACGGTCATCTGCGCCGCGTCGTACTTGCTGGTCACGTACTCGGCAAGGACCGGAAGCGCGAAGAGGTGGTCGACGGGGCCGTCGAAGAACCCCTGGATCTGGCCGCTGTGCAGGTCGACCGCCATCAGCCGGTCGGCGCCGGCGGTCTTGAACATGTCGGCAACCAGGCGCGCCGAGATTGGCTCGCGGCCCTTGTGCTTCTTGTCCTGGCGGGCGTAGCCGTAGAAGGGCGTCACCACCGTGATCCGTTTGGCCGACGCCCGCTTCAGCGCGTCGACCATGATCAGCTGCTCCATGATCCACTGGTTGATCGGCGCGGTGTGGCTTTGCATGACGAACGCGTCGCAGCCGCGTACGGATTCGGTGAACCGAACATAGATCTCACCGTTGGCGAAGTCGCGGGCTGTGGTGGGCACCAGCCCGGTGCCGAGCAGGTCGGCGACCTCCTGCGCGAGCTGGCAGTGGGCGCGGCCGGAGAAGAGCATCAGGTTCTTGACTGTGGCGCGTTTCATGCCGGTCACTGGGAAGTCCCCTCGCCGTCCGGGCCTGCGGTTCCAGTGTGCCCGACCGGTCCCTCGTCATGCGTCGCCGCCGCGGCTGCCTGGGCCGCGGCCGATCCGGCGCGTTTCTGAGCGACCCAGCCCTCGATGTGACGCTGCGGCCCCGTCGACACCGCCAGCGCGCCGGGGGGAACGTCGCGGCGGACGATCGTGCCCGCCCCGGTCGCTGCGCCGTCGCCGATCTCGACCGGGGCGACGAACACGTTGTCCGAGCCGGTACGGCAGTGCCGCCCAACCTTGGTGCGGTGCTTGGCCACCCCGTCGTAGTTGGCGAAGATCGTTCCGGCGCCGATGTTCGACCCCTCCCCCACGCTGGCATCACCGACGTACGACAGGTGCGGCACCTTGGCACCCGGACCGAGCTCGGCGTTCTTGGCCTCGACGAAGGTGCCGATCTTGGCCCCGGCGTCGAGCCGGGTCCCGGGGCGCAGATAGGCGAACGGGCCGACGCTGGCCCGCTCGCCGATCACCGCTCCGCTGCCGTGCGTACGGACCACATCCGCGCCGGCTCCCACGCAGACATCGACCAGCGTGGTGTCCGGACCGATGACCGCGCCGGGCGCCACGGTGGTGATGCCGTGCAGCTGCACGCCCGGCAGCAGCGTGACATCCGGTGCCAACGAGACGTTGACGTCCAGCCATGTCGTCGCGGGGTCCACGATGGTCACGCCGGCGAGCATCCAACGCGCAAGCAGCCGCCGGTTGAGCTCTGCACCGAGCCGGGCCAACTGCGCTCGGTCGTTGACCCCCTCGGTCTGCGCGACGTCGTCGACCAACAGCGCACCGACGCGGGCGCCATCGCGGCGCGCGACGGCGACCATATCCGTGAGGTAGAGCTCGCCCTGCGCATTGTCGGTGGTCAGCTGCGCCAGGGCAGCCCGCAGGAAACCCTCGTCGAACGCGAAGATGCCCGAGTTGACCTCGGTGATACCGCGCTGGGCCTCGGTGGCGTCGTGGTGCTCCACGATCGCCTCGAGTGCTCCCGTCGCATCGCGGACGATCCGGCCGTACCCGCTCGGATCCGCCAGCTCGGCGGTGATCAGCGTGGCGGCGTCTCCCGCGGCAGCATGCTGCTCGAGCAGCCGGCGCACTGTGGCGGCCTGGAGCAGGGGCACATCGCCATAGCTGACCAGGACCGTCCCATTGGTGTCCGCGACGGCCTCGAGGGCGACCCGTACGGCGTGCCCCGTCCCCCGCTGCTCGTGCTGTATGACCACCTCCACGTGCGGGTCCAGCGCCAGCGCGTGCGGGCCCACCTGGTCGGCCTGATAACCGATAACGACGACCAGGCGCTGCGGTTGCAGCGGCGTGACGGCGACGACGGCGTGGCCGAGCAGGCTGCGGCCGCCGATCTCGTGGAGCACCTTGGCCCGAGTGGATCGCATTCGGGTGCCGGCCCCTGCCGCGAGGACGATTGCGGTCAGCGGCGTACTCGATGTCACTGCACGGCTCCTGACGGGAGGGCGGACCTTGGCTCCGAACGCCGCTCCCCGGGTAGGAGTCGAACCTACGTCGCTAGTCCGCATTCAAAGTGCGGCGGGCCCTGCCGACAGACCAACCGGGGATTGCGAGATCAGCGTACGGCGACACGCCCCCCGGTGGACGATCCCGCCCGTGCAGCAACCGCCGCCGGTGCACAACCCCGCGACGATCCGAGACCTATGACGCCTCGGGCGCCAAAAGGCCCCGGTCAGAAGTCTCGGATCGTGGGAAGGGGTGGTTCGTGGCATACGCCTCGGAGCAAGAGACCTCCGCGTCAGAAGTCTCGGATGGTGAGAGGGGTTGGTGTGCGTGGCACGGCTACGGCACCGTAGGTTACGGTGGCGTAGGTGCCGGCCCCGGCGCCCACCGTCCGAAAGGACCGCCGATGACCGCTCCCACCCTTGACGCCCAGACCCCCGTGGCAGGCGCACCCCGCGGCCAGGAGTACGACGACGAGGGGGGAACGCTCGGCGGCTTGGTGCAGAGTCGTGCGGAACGGATCACGCTCACCCTGCTGATCGTGGTGCCGTTCCTGGCGCTGGTGGCGGCAGTGCCGATCGCATGGGGCGGCTGGCTCGGGTGGCACGACGTGGTCATCGCGTTCGCGATGTACGCGCTCAGCGGCCACGGCATCACGGTCGGCTTTCACCGGCTCTTCACGCACAAGTCGTTCAAGCCCAACCGCGGCGTCCGCGTCGCGCTCGCGGTCGCCGGCAGCCTGGCCATTCAGGGTCCTGTGATCCGTTGGGTCGCTGACCACCGCAAGCACCACAAGTTTTCGGACCGCGACGGCGACCCGCACTCGCCGTGGCGCTACGGCGAGTCGATCCCGGCGTTGATGAAGGGGCTGGCGTTCGCGCACATCGGCTGGCTGTTCGACGCCGAGCAGACCCCGCAGCGCCAGTACGCGCCGGACCTGCTCAAGGACCGCGACATCGTCCGCGTCTCGCGCGCGTTTCCATTGCTGGCGGCGGTGTCGCTGCTGCTGCCACCGGTCGTCGGAGGGCTGTGGTCGATGTCGTGGTATGGCGCGCTGACCGCGTTCTTCTGGGGCTCTCTGGTACGGGTGGCGTTGCTGCACCACGTGACCTGGGCCATCAACTCCATCTGTCACGCCGTCGGCCAACAGCCCTTCCGCAGCCGGGACCGGTCCGGAAATGTGTGGTGGTTGGCAATCCCGTCAATGGGCGAGTCATGGCACAACCTGCACCATGCCGACCCGACCTGTGCCAGGCACGGTGTCATGCGAGGCCAGCTCGACACCTCCGCCCGCGTCATCTGGGCACTGGAGAAGCTGGGCTGGGTCAGCGACGTCCGGTGGCCGGTGCCCGACCGCCTGGCCGGCAAACGGATGCCGAGCGGTCCTGCTCGCTGACTCCCACGCGCAGCGACCGCGGTGGGAATGGGAAAGAGATGACTGACCCGAGTGAGAACCAGCGCACGTCGACCGATACCACCGGAAAATCGGCCGGTCCGGCATGGTTCACAAGCCGCGCCAGTTATTGGCAGGACATCTACGGTTCGACCGGCCTGGACGCGGAGATCTATCGCCGGCGGCTGTCCACGAGCGTGCGCTTAATCGACGACATAGAGCTTCCCCTGCGTTCGCTGCCTTAGATGTCGGGTGCGGCGCCGGGGATCTGACCCTTGCGCTAGCACGGCGCGGCGCCCAGGTCGTTGCCTCGGACGTCAGCAATGAGATGACCCGAATGACCCGAGATCGCATAGACGCGGCAGCACTCAACGAGGCGGTCATCCGCGCCGACGCCCACCACCTCCCCTTTGCCAGCGGCGCCTTCCACCTGGTGGTTGCGCTTGGCCTTCTCCCCTGGGCCCGCTCGATGCCGTCGGTGATGGCCGAGCTGGCTCGAGTGACCCGCATGGGTGGTTGGGTCCTGGTCAGCTTCGACAACTCCTTCCGGCTCTTCCGGTGGCTTGACCCCAAACTCACACCGGTTGCGCAACCGCTACGACGCAAGGTGGGCACCATCTTGGGCCGAAAAGGTGGAGGGAACCGCCTCGTGAGTCCTCGAGCGGCTCGGGCGACCGTCGAGTCGGCCGGTCTGCAGGTGCTGAGGACCACGAGTGTCGGGTTCGGGCCGCCGACCTTCTTGGCCCGTCCGGTCGGTCCAGAGTCGGTCGCGCTGCGCATCGATGCCGCGCTAAGCCGCCTCGCGGAAACGAGAGACCCGTGGTTGTCCCGCCTCGGCAGCCACTACATCGTATTGGCTCGTCGCTAGCCTCCTTCGACGCGATCGCACAATCGTTCCGTCACCACCGGCGCTCGACAAAAGCTCGGACGTCAAGACCCCCGGGACAACCTTGTCGCAGTCACCCGTGGCGGTACGTTCGGCGCTGTGCTGGGGTTGCGCCAAGCCTCCGGCAACTGCAGGCCGAGCCGGATCAGCTGGGCGTCCAGGCGTTGCAGGTGTGGCCGGTAGAATTCGACCATCCGCGCCAGGGCCTCTGGGGTCATGAGCTCGTCTCGGCGCGACCGGTCGACCGCGTAGTAGGTCCGTCGCAGGAACCGCTTCAGCCGCCAATGCTGACGAAAGAACCGCTCGCTACGTCGGTTCGTCGCCATCGCATGTTGGCGCAGCCAACGGAAGCGGTAGACGTTCTCGGTGCGGTTTTCCGCGCGATAGTTAACCTGGGCCAGCGGTGCCGGGTCCAGCCCCAGCCACTCACACACCGTCCGGAGGGTGCCATGCGCGTCGGCTACCAAATCGTCAAAGAAGATCACCTGCAACCGGTCGCCGTATCGAGACACCCACGGGTCGAGAAAGTCGTCGTAGCAACCGCCGCCCAGTCCCCAGTAAGGCTGCTTCTCGATCGACGGTACCGCCCCTGACAGCCACAGCTCCTCGCTGCGGTCCAGGTACTCCTCGAACGTCATCGACTTGGGCACCCTGGTGCGGCTCCTGCTGAACCGGTACCACGACCAGCACCGCTCCACCGGATTGCGCAGACAGAGGACGATCCGCACATCCGGCCCGAGAACCTCGTCAATGCCCGCAGCCATCACCTGACCCCCCCAGAAGTAGCTCGGGGTGGCCTCGACCGCGTACCTGACCTCCTCGCACCCGACGAAGTTGGCGGCGTAGGTGTCCACCGGCTCCAGCGGCTCCCCCTGCCTGAGCGGGTTGAAGTACCGCACCTCCTTGACCGCTCCCGGGCAGACCTCGGGGTGCTGGCTCAGGTAGGTGAACAGGGAGGTGGTGCCAGCTTTGCTGACGCCGATGATCAGCAGGTTGGGCAGCCTCATCGCATCCGCGCGCCGCTCCCTGCGTCGGCACCCACTAGCTCGTGCCGGCTCGCCGTCAACCGCGGCCGCGGCGCTCCCACTCGGCTGCCCCGGCGACCGCAGAGCCCTGCGACCCGCCATCCACAGAATGGATAGCGCTGGAGCCAGGTCGTCGCGAGCGAGCCAAACCGGCTCCCCGACGCCTCGAAGTGAGCGGAGGTACTCACGCCGGGTCAGGTCACGCTCTCGCAGGTACGTGCCGACCGAGGACAGGTCGTTCAGCTCGTTGATCCAGGTGCGGCCGTCGGGCACCTGATCCACGGCCAGGGCCTGCGCGCTCATGTGTAGGTAGCAAGCACGCAGGACGTCCATTCCAGAACGACCGACGAACAGGCGGAACGTCGCACCGATGCGGGGGTTGAAGTCCAGGAGCTTGTAGCGGCCGTCGCGGGCGTCGAAGCGCCATCCGATGTCGAGGATCCCTCGATAGCCGATGTGTCGCACCAACCGTGCAGTCTGTTCCATGACCGCGACATTCCGCTCGCAAATGCCGAGTGACGTTGCCCCGATATAGGGGGGACGCTGTCGCAGTTTGCGCCCACTAGCGGCGAAGCGTAGCTCTGAGGTGGCGTCGACGTACGCGTTCACCATCCAGACGGTTTCGGGCCCGCCCGGGATGTATTCCTGCAGGAGGCAGTTCGGACTGCCATCAACCATGTGCCGCAGGCACAGCTCCCGAACCGTGGCGGCATCGTCGGCGATCTCGACACTCCGGACACCTCGCGCCGCGTCGAAGAGGTCTGGATTGCGCATCTTCACGACGACCGGAAACGTGGCGTCGACAAGAAAGTCGTCCACATGCTCGAGAGTTGTAGGCACCAGGTGCGTTGGCGACGGCACCTCGGCCGACTGTGCGAGGTCGGCCAGGGTCGCTTTATCCACCAGCCCCGCTGCGAGCCCGGCGGGCAGCCTCGCAAATCGGTACGCCTCGTGCAAGGTGTCCGCGTGCTGCTGGACGAATGTCGCGCCGAGGTCGTCGACGGGCACGAGGAGCGGACGACCCGCCGGCGCCTGCTGCCGGATCCACTGTGCGAGCTGCTCGGGTGACCCCTTGGGTGAGGGCAACTCGGTCACCGACCGCACATAGCGAGAGCGCGCAACCGCAGCAGATTTCCGATCACCCAGCACGTGCACGTCGACGCCTAGACGCCCCACACTGCGGGCGATTCCAATCGTGCCGGCGTGCAGCGCATAGGGCCGCAGCTTGAGGACAACGACCGAAAGGTCAGTGCGCATGGGCAGCCCAACTCCTGTCATGATGGAGCACCTCAGTTCCGCTGACCTCCAGGAACGAGTCGACGTCGTCGACGTGTGACAGCACGAAGTCGATGTCGTCTTGCCGACCCACGTGCCGCAGGAACTTCGCAGAACTTCCGGAGGCACACCACTCGGTGGACAGACGCATGCAGCGTTGGACAAGCGCTCGGGTGTCCGTGTCTGCGTCAAAGCCTGCCGCCAGCAGGCCTGCGGCGATCTGCGCACACCCGAAGTCATCCTCCTTGCGGCGTTCTCCTCGAGTGCCGGCCCCGATGACCGCGACGTCGACTTCGAGTGCAATCAGCTGCTCGGTCGTCGCCGTCACGTTTCGGAGGCAGGCGGCGTACACGACGCTCGCCGACGCTGCCCGGCGGAGAAGCGGGGTTCCGGACGAGGTGACGAGCACAAGGGGTCGCTCGAGGTCGCTCCTGTGGGCAAACTCCGCCGGGCTGTTGCCGACGTCGAATCCCGGCGGAACCAGTCCTTGCTGCTCGCCGCCCAGCAGAGCCTTTGGAATGTGAGCCGCCAAAGCGGTCCCCTCCGCCACGTCGGCTGCCACCAGGCAACGCCGACCCTTCTCCGACGCAGTGCACAGCAGTGTCGTAGCCCGGAAGACGTCAACGCCGACAACCGCCCAACCGGGCCCGTAGCGGGCGGCAGCGGACGGGGTGCTGTCGATCCGGACGATGCGTGGCCGATCCGTCATGCCAGTGAAGGCTACAGCTCGTACCCCGACACCGGTGCCCACGTGCCCAACCGTGGATCCCCGTAGGAGTCCGCGTGCATCCCGCGCCGGAAGATCTCGACCCTGAGAAGCTCTTCGAGGCGTACGTTCGACAGCAGTACGTCAGGCCCCAGGTGCTTCAGCAGGGCGAACTGGCTCGCCTTGGAGGGCGCCTCGAAGCAGAGCAGTTCAAGGCTAATACCCTCCACGAGCAGGTCCGTCAGCTCCCTCCGCAGTTCTCCCTCGGCGTCGAAGAGGCCCACGCCCGCTGCACTCTCTCGGGCCTCGACCACGAGGCGGACAGCGCCCGCTCCGAGCCACTCCCTGCCTTGCTGAATGAGTTCCATGACGCGTCGGCGGGTGAACGGCCCCTCATGTTTACGTCCGAGCTCGAACTGCACATCCTGGCCGCGTTCGTGAGCCAGGCTAACCGTCTCCGCGGCGGTCACGCCGAGATCGGTAAAGCCCTCTCCCGCCTCAATGCAGTCGATGCCCAGCGCCCCGCACAACTCCAGATAGGAGATGAGCATCCCTTGTTGCACGGCAATCTCGAACGCTGCGCCACCTGCGATAAGGGGAATGTGTTGTGACTTCGCCGCGTCGATCTTGGCTTGGGTGGCCCGAAAATCGGCGATCAGCCAGCACGTCATCGATAGCTTGAGACCGGCCATGAGGTGGCCGCTCTGCGCCAGGTGCGAGACGACGGTCTGAGGATCGTAGCCAGGGTCGAAGGGGACAGTCCGAGGCTGAAATGACGGGACACCGAGAAGCCCGAGGTGGGTTGAGATGTCGCGTCCACCCGACGGAATCGGCTGGTCCCGAGAAGTGCTCTGAGACATAGAATGACACCTTTGCTCTGCGATCGACCGGCCTTGTGCCCGCCCGTCTCGGACCAGAAGAGTCGCAGCAAGATGGGGAACCGCGTCGAAGAACTCCGAGTGGCGGTCTGGTTATCATCCGGCGTACATTTCGGGTCACCTCAGGTCCGGACTTGGCTGGTGCGCAGCATGGTGCATCACAGCAGCGGCGTCGACGCCGGGCGCCGTTGAGACCCCGTAGGGCACAATGACCGACGTGTCGCAGGGTGCAGACGAACGGGGGCGCCGCCCGCGCATGACCGCCTCTGAGCGTCGCGAGCAGCTCATCGAGATCGCCCGCGCCGCTTTCGCCGAGCGAGGCGTGGAAGGTACCTCGGTCGAGGAGATCGCCGCTCGGGCGGAGGTGTCCAAGCCGGTCGTCTACGAGCATTTCGGCGGCAAGGAGGGCCTCTACGCGGTCGTCGTCGACCGGGAGGTGCGTCGGCTGCTGGACATGATGGGCCACGCGCTGACCGCCGGGCACCCGCGAGAGCTGCTCGAGCAGGCGGCATGCGCGCTGCTGGACTACGTCGAGACCAGCTCCGACGGGTTCCGCATCCTGGTCCGCGACTCGCCCATCGGGTCGGCGTCCGGCTCCTTCGTCAGCATCATCGGCGACGTAGCGAGCCGCGTCGAGCACATCCTGGGCGCCGAGTTCGCCGCCCGCGGCTTCGACGCGACGTACGCGCCGATGTACTCCCAGATGCTGGTCGGCATGGTCGGCACCACCGGGCAGTGGTGGCTCGACGCCCGCGAGCCGGCTAAGGAGGTCGTCGCCGCCCACCTGTGCAACTTGGCGTGGAACGGGCTGTCGGGGCTGGAGCCGGAGCCCACACTCATCCCTCGAGCGGGCTGAGCACCTCGACCCGATTGCCGTTTCCGTCTGCGGTGTAGAACCTCCGGTACCCGGGGAAGTCTTCGTCCCACGCCACGGGGAACCCGGCAGCCGTGGCCGCCTTCGCGACCGCGTCGACGTCGTCCACGCTGAACGCTGGGTGCGCCTTGCCGGCCGGCCGGAACGGCTCCTCCACGCCGACGTGGACCTCGACCTCCTCGCGGCAGAACCACACTCCGCCACGCGCGGCGAGTGCCGGCGGCTTTGCCACCTCGGGCAGCCCGAGCACGCCACCGTAGAACGCGCGGGCGGCATCCTCGCCACCGGCCGGGCAGCTCACCTGCACGTGATGAAGTCGGACGGCTCAGCCCTCCTGGCGCCGGGCGACCACGAAAACCCGGCGGAACGGCAGCACGGTGCCGTACTCGCGGCTCGGGTAGGCCGCACGCAACCGGCTCTTGAACGCGGTTTCGAACCGCTGACGCTCCCGAGCCGGTAGCGCCTGCAGCACCGGCCGAGCTCCGGTGCCGGACAACCACCCGAACACCGGGTCGGAACCCGACAGCACGTGCAGGTAGGTCGTCTCCCAGGCGTCCACGATCCAGCCCGGACGTCCGAGGACATCGAGGTAGCTGGCGGCGTCGTACGCGCTGGGCCGCTCGATGTCCCACGTCCACCGGACGTACGGCTGCTCGTCCGCCAGCTCCCGAAGCAGCACATGGCTCGGCTCGGCGAAGTTTCCGGGCACGGAGAACGCGATGCTCCCTCCCACTGCGACTGCGTCGGCAAGGCCGGGCAACAGTTCGAGGTGGCCAGGCACCCACTGAAGGGTGGCGTTGGACAGCACGAGGTCGACCGGCTCGTCAGGCGACCACTCCCGAAGGTCACGCACCTCGTAGTCAGCGTCGGCCAGGGCATGCTCCTTTCGCGCCGTCGCCACCATCTGCGTCGACGTATCGAGGCCGAGGATGTGCGCCCGTGGCCAGCGGGCTCGGATCTGCTCAGTCAGGTGGCCGGGTCCACAGCCGAGGTCGACAACGGTCCGAGCGTCGACATCGACTCGCGCCAGCAGCTCGGCGAAGGGCCGGGAGCGTTCCTCGGCGAACCTCAGATACGTCGCGGGGTCCCACGTCGTGGGCACAGTCGTGGGCACAGTCGTGGGCACGGGCACCGGAGAAGGGTTGCAAGCGAGAATCTCAACGTCAAGACTCTCGACGCTACGCTGAGCGGTGTGACCGACGAGGTCGACCGGTTGGTCGAGGCGTGGCAGAGGGAGCGCCCCGACCTCGACGTGCTGCCGATGCAGGTGCTCAGCCGGGTCACCCGACTGGCCCGCCACCTCGACCGGGCGCGCCGTAGGGCGTTCACGGAGCACGGTCTGGAGGCCTGGGAGTTCGATGTGCTCTCCGCGCTGCGCCGCTCGGGACCGCCGTACCAGCTCTCCCCCGGCCGGCTGCTACTCGAGACTCTGGTCACCAGCGGCACGATGACGAACCGCGTCGACCGGCTGGCTGCCAAGGACCTGGTGGAGCGGCTGCCGGACCCCGAGGACCGCCGTGGTGTCAAGGTGCAGCTCACCGCCCGTGGCTGCGCCGCCGTCGATGCTGCCCTCGAGGCCCTGTTGGCTCGGGAACGGGAGTTGCTGTCAGGGCTTCCCCCGGGAGACGCCGCGCGGCTCGCCAGCCTGCTCCGAGTGCTGGTCCGGCCGTTCGAGACTCGCGACTGACTGCCGGCCCCGGGTCAGCCGCCGATGGGACGGGCCCCACCGACCGGGCCGAGGGCCTGGACCACGTCGGCACAAGCCCCTGATCCGTTGAGAGCCAGCGCAATGTCCAGTGCGTGCTCCTCGTCGACCGCCAGGAACACGGTGGTGGGGCCGGAGCCGGACACCAGTCCACCTAGCGCCCCGCACTCCTCACCGATCGCCAGCACGTGCGCCAGCTCTGGTCGCAACGAGATGGCCGCGTCCTGGAGGTCGTTGCTCATCGCCGCCCCGAGGGCGCCCGTGTCACCGGCGCGCAGTGCCGCCATCAGCGCCGGCGCAACCTGCGGGGCCGGCGGCGCGAAGCCGCTGTGCAGCCGGTCGTACTCGGCGTACACCGCGGGGGTCGAGAGCCCCGTTGCGGCCAGCGCGAGCACCCAGTAGTACGCGCCGCTGGCGAGCACCGGGCTGACGAGCTCCCCTCGGCCGGTACCCATGGCGGTGCCGCCCAGCAGCGCGAAGGGCACATCGCTGCCAAGTTCGGCAGCCAGTCGCAGCAATGTTGGCCGCGGCGTGGCGAGCTCCCACACCATGTCGCACGCGACCAGCGCGGCAGCCCCGTCGGCGGAGCCGCCCGCCATCCCACCGCTGACGGGGATCGCCTTGCGGATCGCCAGGCTGACTCCGCCGCTGACGCCGGCCCGCTCTCGCAGCAGCGCGGCGGCGCGAACCGCAAGGTTGTCGGCGTGGAGCGGCACCTGTGCGGTCTCGCTCGGGCTCCGTCCGTCGTACGTCACGGTCACGTCGATGGCAGGCGAGTCCTGCGGCGTCGCGCGTACCTCGTCGCAGAGATCCACGGCCTGATAGATCGTCGCGACCGGGTGATAGCCGTCAGGGCTGACGCCACCAACCGCCAGGGCAAGGTTGATCTTGGCCGGCGCGCGCACGGTGACACCCCTCACGGCTTCAACCTATGCGCGAAGGCGTCAGCGATTCGGGCGAACGCCGCAATGTCGAGGGACTCGCCACGGGCCTGCGGAGAGACTCCGGCGGCCGTCAGCGCTTCCTCGGCGGCGGCCGGCGAGCCGGCGAGAGTCCCTAGCGAGGAGCGGAGCGTCTTGCGGCGCTGACCAAAGGCGGCATCGACGACCGCGAAGACCTCCGCGCGCGACACCGCCGCCGGCGGTGGATCGCGTCGTCGCCACACCACCAGGCCCGAGTCGACGTTGGGCACCGGCCAGAACACGGTGCGGCTGACCCGGCCCGCGGGGCGGACGTCGGCGAACCAGGCTGCCTTGGCGCTCGGCCCGCCGTAGGTCCGGGACCCCGGTGCAGCGGTCAGCCGATCCGCAACCTCGGCCTGCACCATGACCAGGCCGAACGCCAGGCTGGGCAGCATCTCGAGAAGGCGCAGCAGGACCGGCACGGCCACGTTGTACGGCAGGTTGGCCACCATCGCAGTCGGTGACGGCCCGGGGACTGCGGGCATGCGCAGGACGTCGGCACGCACGATGTCGACCCGCTCCGCGCGAGATGGCGCGCGCTCGGCGAGCGTGTCCGGCAGCGCCGCCGCCAGCACCGGGTCGACCTCGATCGCGGTGACATGACCGGCGACCGCGCTGAGCGCGAGCGTCAGAGAGCCGAGCCCAGGTCCGACCTCGATCACGACGTCGTCCCCGCTCACACCGGAGGCCCGCACGATGCGCCGGACCGTGTTGGCGTCGATCACGAAGTTCTGGCCCCGCGACTTGGCCGGTCGCAGCCCGATCCGGGCCGCCAGGGAGCGGACCTCCGCCGGGCCGAGCAGGCGTACCTCGTCAGACGTCATCGTGGCGTCGAAGTCGGTGCACTTCACCCGGCGCCGGGCACGGCAGCGAGTCTCAGCCAGGCAGACCGAGGGAGGCCGAACACGCCGGCCACGCACCGTAGCCACCGCTTGCGTCGCGCAGCCTGGTCGCCACCGCGATCTGCTGTTCGCGGCTCGCTTCATGCGGGTACGCGGCGTACGCCCCACCGCCGTAGGCCTGCCAGGTGCCGAGGTTGAACTGCAGGCCGCCGTAGTAGCCGTTCCCGGTGTTGATCGCCCAGTTGCCGCCGGACTCGCACTGCGCCAGCGCATCCCAGACCCCGGTCCCGACGCTTGGCGCCGACGGTGCCGGTGCGGGCGCAGGTGCAGGTGCAGGCGCAGGTGCGGGCGCCGGTGCCGGGCGGTTCTTCGTGCCGCGCACCTCGACGCGGTCCACCGGTGCCCGCACGACCTTGGTCGCGACCAGCTTGCGGTCGCGCACCGTGCCGTTCGCGGTCACGACCCGGTAGGTCATCCGCTTGGCGCCGGCGTCACCCTCGCGACGGACGTGGACATGGCCCTCGTACCGGTTGGCGTTGTAGCGCACGACCGTGTGGGACGGCAGCGACACGGTGCGCGAGCGCTCGCGCACCACAATGCGCGTGAGCACGATGCGCGCGCCGTCCGTGATCTCGGTGGTCGTCGCCGGACGCAGCTCGTCATCGGCGTCAACCCGCACCCCGGCCTCCCGAAGCACAGCGCCGACGGTCTTCGCCGTGGTGCGCAGCGGGTCCTTGGCACCCGCAACGACCAGCATGACCCGCTTGGGCGTGGTGATCCGCAGGTCGAGACCGCCGCGGCCGATGACCGCGCTGCGGCTGGCCGACAGCTCCGCTCCACTGGCGACCCGCAGCCCTAGCTGCTGCAGCGCGTCGTCGACGCTGGTCGCGGTGACCCAGTACGAGGCGGTCTCGTCGTCTGTGGTGACTGTGAGCTCGCGTCCGAACCGCACCGCGATCGCGCTGCCCTCGTCGATGTCGGTGTCGACGTCCGGCGCGACCACGTCGTGGCTGGTGAGCTCGATGCCTTCCGACTCCAGGACGTCACCGACGTTGCTGCCGAAGGTGTGCACCTCCTGCGCCTTACCGTCGACCGACAGCGTCACGGTCTTGCTGAGCAGGCTGTAGCCGATGGCGCCACCGGCGACAGCGAGGACGAGCAGAAGACTGACGGCGATGACGATGCTGCGCTTGGGCACGAAACTCCAGCGGACTGCGGTATGGGTGTGTGATCCCGACGATCCGACCGGACGCGGGGCAAGTGGCCGACCATAACGAACCGGTAACGGGGCGAGTCAAATCGGGTGCGTCGAGGTGTGACGCATGTGAGAGATGTGGCGACACACCCCAACCACCGCAACCGGCGACTTCTCGACACCGCCTGCACCACGCGCGGCCACACGGTCGACTACCAGGGACCGCCGAACGCCGCGTCGGTGTTGGCGTCGATCGCCGCACACAGCTCGGCCAGGTCATCGCCGCGCAGCTGTGCCATGGCGCGGACCGTGAGTGGCACCAGGTACGAGCCGTTCGGCCGGCCGCGGTGGGGCATCGGGGTGAGGTACGGCGCGTCGGTCTCCACCAGGACCCGGTCCATCGGGGTCACCGCCAACGCCTCGCGGATGGGGTGCGCGTTAGGGAACGTGACCGTGCCTGCGTACGACAGCCAACAGCCCCGCTCGAGGCAGGCCCGGGCGAAGTCGGCGTCCCCGGAAAAACAGTGCATGACGGTGCGCGGCGGCGCGCCCTCCTCGTCGAGCAGACGCAGCACGTCGTGGTGTGCCTCGCGGTCGTGGATCACCAGCGTCTTGCCAAGCGTCTTGGCCATGCCGATGTGCGCCCGGAACGACTCGTGCTGCGCAGCCCGGCCGTCGGCTCCGGTGCGGAAGTAGTCGAGCCCGGTCTCCCCGATCGCGCGCACCTGCGGGCTGGACCGGGCCAGCGACTCGATCTCTGCCAGCCCCAGGGCTAGCCGACCGCCGGCGGCAAGCCGCGGCGCCTCGTTCGGGTGCAGGGCGACGGCGGCCACGATGCCCTGGTACGTGTTCGCGACCTCGACCGCCCAGGACGCCCCGACGAGGTCGCAGCCGATCTGGACGATGCGTGGCACGCCGACCGCCGTGGCCGCGGCCAGCGCCTCGGCCACGTCGAGCCGGTTGCCGTCGCGCGCGATGTCGAGGTGGCAGTGGTTGTCGACCACTGCGTGCGGCAGCGGCTCCGGCGCGGGCGGTCGCGTCACGCGTCGTCGGGCAGCCGCGGGAACAGCGGTTCGCCCTTGGTCAGGGTCGCCCCGGCCGACAGCTGCCCCCACCGCCCGGCGCTGCGCAGATCCTGGTCCCCGAGATCACCGAGCTGCTCCTGGGCGCCGAGCATCTCCCAGAGCGCCGCGGATGTCTTCGGCATCGTCGGCGCATGCAGCACCGCGACGCCACGCAGCGCCTCCGCGGCGGCGTACAGGATCGTGCCGAGTCTGGCCTGCCCTTGCTCGGAGTCGTCCTTGGCGACCTGCCACGGCTCCTGATCACTGAGGTAGCCGTTGATCCGCGCAACGTACGACTCGATCGCGCCGAGCGCCTCGTGCAGGGCGAGCCGCTCCATGGCCGCGTCGGCGACGGCGACCGTGCGAGCGAGCTCGCTGGCAAGCATGTCCTCGTCGAGCCCGGTCTCGCCGGGATCGGGCAGCCGGCGGTCGAAGTAGCGCCCGACCATCGAGGTCACTCGCGAGGCCAGGTTGCCCAGGCCGTTAGCGAGCTCCGCGGTGTAGACCGCGCTGATGTGCTCCCACGAGAACGACCCGTCGGACCCGAACGCGATGGCTTTGAGGAAGTAGTAGCGGTACGCGTCGGAGCCGAAGGTGTCGACGACCTCGCTCGGGTGGATCGCGGTCGCCGTGGACTTGCTCATCTTCTGCCCGCCCACCGTCAGCCAGCCGTTCGCGAACACCTGGTGCGGCACGTCCACGCCGGCCGCCATCAGCATCGCCGGCCAGATCACCGCGTGAAAGCGCAAGATGTCCTTGCCGACCAGGTGCACGTCGGCCGGCCAGGTCGCCGCGAAGCGCTCGTCGTCGGAGCCGTAGCCAACCGCTGTCGCGTAGTTGAGCAACGCGTCGATCCAGACGTAGAACACGTGCGAGTCGTTCCACGGCACCGAGATGCCCCAGTCGAAGCTCGACCGCGAGATCGACAGGTCCTGCAACCCGGAGCGCACGAACGCGACCACCTCGTTGCGCGCGCTGTCCGGCTGCACGAACGTCGGGTTACGCTCGTACAGCTCAAGCAGCCGTTCGGAGTACTTCGACAGCGGGAAGAAGTAGTTCTTCTCCTTGATGTTCTCGACGGGCCGGTTGTGGATCGGGCACAGCTGCTTGTCCCCGGGGCCGTCGAGGAGCTCACCGGGCAGCTTGAACTCCTCGCAGTCGACGCAGTACGGACCCTCGTACTCGCCGGCGTAGACCTCGCCGTTCGCTCGGATCGTCTCCCAGAAGTCGCGCACGCGCTCGGCGTGGCGGGGCTCGGTAGTGCGGACGAAGTCGTCGTTGCTGGCGTCGACGACGCGCAGCATCGGCTGCCACTCCTCCTCGACCAGCCGATCCGTCCACTCCTGCGGCGTGACGCCGTGCTCGGCGGCGGCTCGCATCACCTTCTGGCCGTGCTCGTCGGTGCCCGTGAGGAACCACGTCCGCTGCTGGCACTGCCGGTGCCAGCGGGCGATCATGTCGGCCGCGACCGTGGTGTACGCGTTGCCGATCGACGGTGGCGCGGTGACGTAGTAGATCGGCGTGGTGATGTAGAACGCCTTGTCCGGGGCGTCGGTCGGGCTCGGCTGCGGCATGGCGGCGATCCTAGTCGCGCCGACGGCGCGGATCTTGAGGGTTTATGGCTGCGCGAGCACTGGCGCGCAGCGGCTCTTCGTCGCAGCACAGCATGGGTCTTGCCATAGCGTCGTGCCACGGGCTCAAGGACCTTCCACCCTGCGGTGGACGGCCTCGTAGACCTCGCGCCGGCGCAGCCCGGTCTCGCGGGTGACCTCGGCAATCGCCTCGCGCCTGCTCATACCGGCCGCCTCGTGTTCGGCCACCAGCGCGACGACGTCATACGCCGCGGACGTCGGCGCAGGTGCGCCGCCCACCACGAGCGTGACCTCCCCGCGTACGCCCTCGGCCGACCAGGCGACCAGCTCGGCCAGGCTGCCGCGGCGTACCTCCTCGTGGGTCTTCGTCAGCTCGCGACAGACCACCGCTGCCCGATCCGCGCCGAACGTCTCGGACATCGCCGCCAGCGTCGCCGCCGTGCGGTGCGGCGCCTCGAAGACCACCATCGTCCGTGGCTCCGCGGCCAACGCCACGAGTCGGCGCGCGCGCTCCCCGGACCTGCGGGGCAAGAAGCCCTCGAAGCAGAAGCGGTCGACCGGCAGCCCGGACACGGCCAGCGCCGCGAGAACCGCCGAGGGCCCTGGCAGCACGCTGACCCGGTGGCCGCCGGCCACCGCAGCGGTGACCAGCCGGTAGCCCGGGTCGGACACGCTCGGCATACCCGCGTCGGTGACCAGCACCACAGTCGCACCGGCCTCCAACTCCTCGACCAGCTCGACGGTGCGACGGGCCTCGTTGCCCTCGAAGTACGACACCACCCGACCGCGCGGTGTCACACGGAGGTCGTCGGTGAGCCGGCGCAGCCGCCGGGTGTCCTCGGCGGCGACAACGTCGGCGGCGGCGAGCTCGCGGGCCAGCCGGGGTGAGGCGTCCTCGACCCGGCCGATCGGCGTCGCGGCCAGCAGCAACGTCCCACGCTCGGCCACGCCGCCATGATCGCGCACCTACGATTCAGGCGTGACGGTGACGGCCGAGCGTGCCATGCCGCTCGGCACCACCGCCGACGGCCGACGCCGCCCGAGCGTCCGCCAACGCTTCCGCCCGCAGGAGTCGAGACGGTGGGCGGGCTGGCTGGGTCCGCTGGGCGTGGCGGTGCTGGCATTGGGGATCCGGGTCTGGCACCTCGGCTCGCCGCACGCGGTGCTGTTCGACGAGACGTACTACGCCAAGGACGGGTACTCACTGCTCGAGTACGGCTATGTGCGTGAGTTCACCGACGCCGCCAACCGCAAGATCCTCGCCGGGAACTTCGACGGCATCTTCAAGCCCGAGGTCACCCAGATCGTGCACCCCGACGGCGGCAAGTGGCTGATCGCGATGGGTGAGCAGGTCTTCGGCATGGACCCGTTCGGCTGGCGCATCGCGGCAGCGGTCGCGGGTGCGTTGACCGTGCTGGTCCTGGCCCGGCTGGTGCGCCGGCTGACCGGCTCGACGCTGCTCGGCTGCCTGGCCGGCCTGCTGCTGGCCTTCGACGGGCTGCACTTCGTGATGTCGAGGCTGGCGCTTCTCGACGGGTTCCTCGCCTTCTGGCTGGTGTGCGCGGCAGCGTGCCTGGTCGCCGACCGCGACTGGGCTCGGACCCGGTTGGCACGGACGCATCCGGTGAGCAGCGACATCACCGGTTTCGGCCCCGTACGGGCGCTGCTGTGGCGCCCGTGGCGGCTCGGCGCAGGCGCGTGTCTCGGCCTGGCCTGCGGGACCAAGTGGAGCGCGGTGTACGTGATGGCGGTGTTCGGCCTGCTCGCGTGGGCATGGGACGTCGGTGCGCGGCGGGCGATCGGGGTGCGCGCGGCGTGGGCGAAGTCCCTCGTCGTTGACGCCCTTCCCGGCTTGGTCATGATCGTCGGCGTCGCGTTGGTGGCGTACCTGGTCACGTGGACGGGCTGGCTGGTGCACCACGAGGTATACGAGGCGCGCTTCGGCTTCGGCTATGGCGACACCGGGCCGTGGGGGGCCTACCTGAACACCCCGGCCACCGGGCTGGTCGGCGAGACGCTGCAGGGGCTGCGGTCGCTGTGGCACTACCACCAGATGATGTACGACTTCCACGTCGGCGACTACCTGGCGGGCCAGACCCACCCGTACCAGTCGCATCCGCTCGGCTGGCTGGTGCTCAACCGGCCGGTGGGAATCGACGCACAGCTCGACCTGCCGCCCGGGGAGGGCGGCTGCGACGCCGCCGCCGACTCGACGTGCCTGCGCCAGGTGCTCGCCCTCGGCAACCCAGTGCTGTGGTGGGGCGGTGTCGCCGCGCTGGTCGCGAGTGTGGGCTACTGGGTGCTGCGGCGCGACTGGCGGTTCGCGGTCCCGGTGCTCGGGGTGGCCGCGACGTGGCTGCCGTGGTTTCGCTACGACGACCGGCCGATCTTCCTCTTCTATGCCGTGGCGCTGGTGCCGTTCACGTGCATCGCGGTGGCGCTGGTCTTCGGCAAGCTGCTCGGCGCGCCCGAGACCGGATCGACCCGGCGGCTGGTCGGCACGGCGGTTGTTGTCGGTTTCGTCGCCGCAGAGCTGTTGTGCTTCGCGTACTTCTACCCGATCTGGGCCGACTCGCTGATCCCCCGCGACGCCTGGCAGAAACGCATCTGGCTCCCCTCCTGGGTCTAGCCGGCCCCCATGCTCAGGGACTAGCCCACCCCCAATCCCACGATCCGAGACTTATGACGGGTTGATGGCCGGCGCGACGAGTCTTCGGGCCGGAACCACCTCGAGGAGCTGGCCGCCCCAGCCGGTCGCAGGAAACCCGCATGGTCGTCGACGGTGGTGATCCACCACAAGAAGCCATGGCCCTCGATGTCGGGATCGTCGCCGAGCCGCTGCAGGTCCGTTCGCTCGATGGGCACCTGAACGGTGGTGGCAGCCCGCACCCCTCATAACCTCGGGTCGCAGATGTTCCACACCCGCATCTGGGACTGCCATCGCCTGCCCAGGGTTGGCCTTGTGGGACGGGGTGTCACTGGGTGGAGCTGAGGGGATTTGAACCCCTGACCCCCTCGATGCGAACGAGGTGCGCTACCGGACTGCGCCACAGCCCCTTGACGGCCTCACAGAGTACACGCCGGGATAGCCCGAGCGACCCGTCATAAGTTCTCGGATTGTGGGGAAGGTTGTGCACAGGATCGTGCTCAGGTGGCCGGGCTTTAGGAGCCGACGGCGCGACGAGGTTCGGACTCCGGCACCTCGGACTCCGGCACCTCGGACTCGGGCACCTCGGACTCCGACACCTCGGACTCCGGCATCGCGGTCTGCTCGTCCGCGACGTGCCCCGACGTCCAGGTGCCCGGCTCACCCAGGTCGATCGTCCGGATCGACCTGGCCACCCGGGGCTTCGAGACGTACGTGGGCAACGTGACCGGCAGCGGGTCCCACAGCGACCGGCCGTCGCTGGTCCCGACCGGCACGGCAACTGCCTCCGACTCCACCAGCGCATCGCCCGAGAGCACAACGGTCGGTGCGTCGTCAGGTTCGTCCCCGACAGCGTGGCCAGTCCCGCCGTACGCGGAGTCCACCCGCACGCCCCGACGCGGCGCGGTCGATGGCCGCTCCGCCCGCTGGGTCCACTGCGCGTCGTTCTCACGGCGGACCTGCCGGCGGCACGCCACCAGGAAGCCACCGACCAGCACCACCGGCAGGGGCGCAACCCAGATCGGCACCAGTCCTGTGACACCGAGCCCGATCACCAACGCGCAGACGCCGAGCAGCAGGAGCAACGTACGTCTCCGACGCTGCGCGGCGACTCGGGCGGCGGTCCGGGTCGGGGACGGAGGGGCGAGCGCCGGAGCCGGCGCCGCGGGTTCAGCATGGTCGCGTCGTCCGAGCACCCGCATCGCGGTGGAGAACTTCTCGATCGAGCGAGTGTGCGCGGCCTCGTCGTAGCGGCGCAGCGCGTACGGGACCAGGAAGACTGCCCACACCACCACGATCGCGCCGTAGATCAGCCCGGTTCCCACAGTCGGAACCGTAGGCGTTGCGGGCGCGCGCGCGTGAGTCCACAACCGGTGTGTCGCATGAGAACTCCTGTGACGAATGAGGCGACCCAACCGGAGAATTGTCCCCACCCGGTTGAATATCCGGCGTGAAGGCAGCCGACGCCGTGGCGCACCTGCGCGTGGGCGGGTGTGTCTTCGCCGAGAAGGAGGCCGGTCTGCTCCTGGACACGTACGCCGAGGGGCCTGCCCTGGAGGCGGCAGTGGGTCGTCGGACGGCAGGTGAGCCGTTGGAGCACGTGCTGGGCTACGCCAGCTTCGCTCGGCTGCGCATCGCGGTCCAGCCACGGGTCTTCATTCCTCGGCGTCGTGCGGAGGTGCTGGCAGTGGCGGCCGTGGACGACATGCGCCGAGCGTCCGCTGCGACGTTCCTCGACCTCGGATGCGGCGCCGGCGCCATCGCGGCGACGGTCGCGTCGCGTGTCGCGACCGCAGACGTCTGGGCCAGCGACGTGTCCGAGACGGCCGTACGGTGCGCGCGCGTCAACGCCGAGCGTTTCGGCTTCTCCGTTGTCTTGAGCGACTGGTGGGCCGATCTGCCGGGCGAGCTCGCCCACCACCTCGAGGTCGTCGCCGCATACCTGCCGCACGTCCCCGACAAGAGGCTCCGAGAGATACCGGCCGACTACCGTCGGTCGGAGGAAGAGTGCGCCGTTCGGGGCGGGCGGGACGGGCTCGACGCACTGCGCGCCGTGTTGCCCGACTTGGGCACCTGGCTGGCGCCCTCGGGCGTCTTCCTCACGATGCTCGCGGCCGAGCAGCTGTCGACGGCGGCTGCGCTGGTCACCGGGCACGGATGGGTGCTCGGTCACCGTCAGTTGGACGACGACGTCATCCTGCGCCTGCGTCCGGCCGGTCAGCGCGGGGACAGGTAGCGACTGAGCAGTCCTTCGGGGACCTCCTCAGCGGTCACGGCGAAGATCTCGTGGTCACGCCAGTCGCCGTTGATGTGCAGGTAGCGAGGCGCCTGGGCTTCTCGGCGCAGCCCCAGCTTCTCGACCACCCGCAGGCTCGCGGTGTTTTCGGGCCGAATCGCGATCTCGATGCGGTGCAGGCCCACGGCCTCGAAGCAGTGGTCCACGACCAGTGCCACCGCCAGCGGTGTCACGCCCTGACCGGCATGCTCACGATCAATCCAGTACCCGACCTGCGCCCACCGGGCAGATCCCCACGTGATCCCGGTCACCGTCACCTGACCCACCAGCCGGTCGTCCAGCGTGGTCACGAACGGCATGCCGCCCCCGCGGCGCGCCTGGCGGCGGACGCCGCGCACCATCGCACCGAACGATCCCGTCTCCGCCGCGGAGCCCGGCGGCAGTGTCGCCTCCCACTGCCGCAGCCAGTCGACGTTGCGGGCTCGCACCTGCCGGTATGCCTTGGCGTCTCGGCTTCTGATCGGACGCAGCCGGACCGGCCCGTGGCGCAGGACGACCGGCCAGCCGCGGCTCAGGGGTGATCACCACCGCGCAGCTGGTCGACGGCGTGCCGCAGGACACCCTCGAGCACCGCCAGACCGTCCGTGACGCCGCCTGGTGACCCCGGCAGGTTCACCACCACGGTCTGCCGGGCGATGCCGGCCAGGCCACGGGACAGCATCGCGGTCGGCACCCCGCGGCCTACACCGTCGGCACGGATCGCCTCGGCGATTCCCGGCACCTCGTAGTCCAGCACGGCCGCGGTGCGCTCCGGTGTCTCATCGGTGGGGCTGAGGCCGGTGCCGCCGGTGGTGATCACCACGTCCACGCGGTCCGCCACCGCGTCTCTCAGCGCCTGCTCGACCGGCGCACCGTCAGCCACCACGATCGGCTCAGGTGTCTCGAAACCCCATTCCTGCAAGCGTTCCACGATCATCGGACCCGCCCGGTCGGCGTAAACACCTGCGGCGGCTCGGTTGGAGGCGGTAATGACGCGGCCCCGCGGCGCTGCTTCGTCCACCCGTCCTCCTCAGCGTTCCCAGTCGCCGCCACGGCCACCGGACTTGGCCTCGACGCGCACCTCGGTGATCACCGCCGCGCGGTCGACCGCCTTCACCATGTCGTAGAGCGCCAGCGCCGCGACGCTGGCCGCCGTCAACGCCTCCATCTCTACCCCGGTCCGGTCGGTCGTACGCACCGTCGCCCTGATGTGGACGGCGTCGTCGGCAACCTCGAGGTCGACTGAGACACCGTCGATCGCGACCGGGTGGCACAGCGGCACCAGGTCCGAGGTGCGCTTGGCGGCCATGATGCCGGCCACCCGCGCCACGCCGAGCGCGTCGCCCTTGGGGACCCCCTGCCCCCGGAGCAACCCGAGCACTTCGGTGCTCACCAGGACCCGGGCGCTTGCGGTGGCCTCTCGGGCTGTCTCGGCCTTGCCCGAGACGTCGACCATGCGCGCGGCGCCCTGCTCGTCGATATGCGTCAGCCGTGACGCCTCATTGCCAGGCACCTCAGAAGTCCCGGTCCAGCACCAGCACACCGGCTGTGTCGCCGGCGGCCAGCCCGGTCGCGTCCTCGGCGACCACCAGCAGCGAGTTAGCGGCGGCGAGGTCCCCCACCAGGTGCGAGCCGTGTCCCCCGACCGGTGTCACCGTCGCCCCGTCGGCCGTGACCTCGAAGTGTGCCCGAACGTACTGCCGCTTGCCGAGGATCGAGCGCACGTCTCGCATCAGCTGAGCCTGCACCAACGGCCGGCGGTACGGCTGGCGGCCCATCATCCGGCGCAGCGCGGGCGCGACGAAGACCTCGAACGACACGTACGCCGACACCGGGTTGCCAGGGAGCGTGAAGATCGGCGTGCCGTCCTCACCGACCCGCCCGAAGCCCTGTGGCTTGCCCGGCTGCATCGCCACGTCGCAGAACTCCACGGTGCCGAGCCGGCCGAGCACGTCCTTGACCACGTCGTAGTCGCCCATACTCACCCCCCCGCTGGTGACGACGGCGTCCGCGCGCACCAGCTGGTCGGACAGCGCGTCGGAGAAGTTCAGCGGGTCGTCACTGACGATCCCGACCCGGTACGCGATCGCACCCATAGCCCGGGCGGCGGCAGCCAGCATGAAGCTGTTGGCGTCGTAGATCGAGTCGAAGTCGAGCGAGCCGCCGGGGTCGCGCAGCTCGCTGCCGGTCGATATCACCACTACACGGGGCCGGGGTCGGGCACTCACCTGCGCCTTCCCGGCAGCCGCCAGCACCGCAATCTGCCGGGCTCCGAGCAGGGTGCCCTCAGTGACGACGAGGTCGCCTTCGCGCACGTCCTCACCGGCATGGCGCAGGTACTGGCCCGGCTGTGGTGCGGCGAAGATCCGCACGGTCGCCCGGCCGGCGTCGGTCCACTCCACCGGGACCACGGCGTCCGCACCACTGGGGATCGGCGCGCCGGTCATGATCTTCAGGCAGGTGCCGGGGGCCATCGCGTACGGCTTCGTCGACCCGGCCGCCGACTCGCCGACCACCGGCAGGTGGATGGGCGCCTCGTCGCTGGCGCCCGTGACGTCGCCGTGTCGCACCGCGTACCCGTCCATCGAGGAGTTGTCGAAGCGCGGCAGCGCGATCGGTGAGGTCACGTCCTCGCACACCGGCAGCCCGTGCGCCTCCAGCAACGGCTGGTCGTACGGCTCCAGCGGCGCGATCATCTCGATGATCCGACGCAGGTGCTCGTCGACGGGCCGCAGCTGCGCCGTCCCGGACGCGGTGTCGGAGGGCATGCCCGCCACCCTATTCGCCTAGCGTGACACCCTCGGGCACGCGCGACGGCGTTCCCGGGTCGTCCAGTTGAGCCTCGCCCTCAACGGTCACGCGCGCCCCGAACGTCCAGTCACCGCGTACGGTCAGCGACCGCGCGGCCACCAGCGACGGGGGCCCCGCCGGGAACCGGTGCTCGAAGGCGTCGATCGTCTTGTAGTGCTTCGGGTCGAGGTCGACGAGCGGCACGTCGACGCTGCGGCGCCGCAGCTGCGCTTCCGGACCGGCGCTGTACACGTCGGAGCGCAGCACGAGCAGGTCGTTGGTCGTCTTCACCGGCACGAAGCGCGACCGGTCGACCTCGAGCGCCAGCGCGCCCTCGAACACCTTGATCGCGGCGCCCATCGCGGTCTCGATCTGCACGACCTGCGGCGAGCTCGGGTCCGCCGGGTCGACGGTCTTGAGGTTGCGGATCAACGGCAGGCCGAGCACCCCCTCCCGCTGCCGCAGTGTGTCGGCGAGCAGGTGCAGATCGAACCACAGGTTGTTGGTGTGGAAGTAGCGGTGGCGGGTGATGTCGCTCATCGCGGCGACATCCTCCTGCGCCGTCTGCGCGGTCTCGCGAAGGATCAGCCGCCCGTCGCTGCGGTTCACGGCGAGGTGCCCGCCCTTGCGGTCCGCCGTCGTCCGGCGGCACACCTCCGCGGCGTACGGGGCACCGCTGCCGGCGAACCAGCCGGCGATCAGCGGGTCGGGTGCGGCGCCGAGGTTGTCGGAGTTGGAGACGCTGGCGTACCGGAAGCCGGCGTCGAGCAACCGCGCGAGCACACCGGACACCTCGAGCGCCGTGTAGAGGTCACCGTGTCCGGGAGGGCACCACTCCAGCGACGGGTCGGCCGGCCACGACACCGGCATCAGGTCGTCGGCGCGCAGCTTGGGCTCCCGGTTCTGCAGGAAGTAGAGCGGCAGGTCGTCCACCACCAGCTCGTCGTACGCCCGCAGCGCCTCCCGGGTGTCGTCGCGGGTGCGGAAGCTGTCCATCAACACCAGCGGTAGCCGCACCGCGTACGCCCGACGGGTGTGCAGCACCTGGCGCACGATCAGGTCGAGGAAGGTCAGGTCGTCGCGCACCGGCAGCAGCGACTTCGCCCGGTCCATGCCCATCGACGTCCCGAGACCGCCGTTGAGCTTGATGATCGCGGTGGCGCCGAGCGCCTCGCGGGAAGCGTCGGAGCCGATGTCGAGCTCGGCGAGCCGGGGCGGGTCCGCCAGCGGTTCGATGTCGGCCTCGGGGATCATGCCGCTCGCGCCACTCTCCAGCTGGCCGTAGTAGTGCGCGAAGACGTCGATGGCCAGCTCGGGCACCCCCGCCCCGCGCATCCGCTCCCGAGCCTGCTGCAGTCCCGTTCCACTCATGCCACCGAATCGTAGGCGGCACTGCGGGGGCGCCTACGCTGACGCGGTGATCGTCAATGCCGGGGCCGAGGCCAAGGCGCGGCTGCGGCGGGAGGTGCTTGCCGCCCGGCGATCCCGCTCCCCCGAGCAGCGAGCCGCCGACGCCGAGTCGCTGGCGCTCCATGTGCTCGACCTACCGGAGCTCCAAGAGCCGACGACGGCGGCGGCATATGCCTCCTTCGGCAGCGAGCCGGGCACCGGGCCGCTGCTCGCCGGGCTCGCGCGCCGCGGCTCACAGG
>JACCZI010000132.1 GCA_013696015.1 Nocardioidaceae bacterium | reverse complement strand
GCCGTGCACGCTGGGCGGCCGCGTCTGGTGCCCCAGGACACGGTTCTCCCACAGCGGTGCGTCAAGCAGCAGGCCGTGCCGTTGCCGATCCTCGGGGATGTACCCGACCCCGGTGGCGCGCCGGCGGCGCGTCCCCCACGCCGTCACATCGTCGCCCTGCAGCAGGACGGCGCCGGTGGTCGGGCGGCGAATCCCGACGACGGCCTCCACCAGCTCGGTCTGCCCGTTGCCCTCGACTCCGGCGATGCCGAGGACCTCTCCAGCCCTGATCTCGAGCGAGATGTCACTGAGCAGCACCCGGCCGGCCGCGTTCTCCAGACGGAGGTCGCGCACCTGCAGCACCACCCGGTCAGTGACCGTGGACTCCTCGGTGCTCGGGCTGGGGAGCTCTGCGCCGACCATCAGCTCGGCGAGCTCGCTCGATGTCACGTCCGAGGGGCGTACCGTCGCGACCGTCGTGCCTCGACGCAGCACGGTGATGTCGTCGGCGATCTCGAGCACCTCGTCGAGCTTGTGGGAGATGAAGATCAAGGTGTGTTCCTCGCGCTTGAGCTCGCGCAGGTTGACGAACAGCGCCTCGACTTCCTGCGGGACCAGGACCGCGGTCGGCTCGTCCAAGATGATGATGCGGGCACCGCGGTAGAGCACCTTGAGGATCTCCACCCGCTGCCGCTCGCCGACCCCCAACGTCTCGACCAGCTCGTCCGGGTCGAGCGCGAACCCGTACGCCTGCGTGATGCGGGCAATTTCGCGCCGGGCGGCGTCGCCGATGCCGTGGCGCTTCTCCGCGCCAAGGACGACGTTCTCGAGCACGGTCAGGTTGTCGGCCAGCTGGAAATGCTGGAACACCATGCCGATCCCGCGCTGGATCGCGTCCGCCGGGGAGGCGAGGACGACCGGCTGCCCGGCGATCTCGATGATGCCCTCGTCCGGCCGCTGCACGCCGTACAGAATCTTCATCAGCGTCGACTTGCCGGCGCCGTTCTCCCCCACCAGGGCGTGCACCGTCCCCGACCGGACGGTGAAGGCGACATCGTGGTTGGCCACCACCCCTGGGAACCGCTTGACGATCCCCCGGAGGCTGACAGCGGCGACCTGGGTGGTCGTCTCGCTCATCCGGCCTCCCGGGGACGGCTCACCGACGGGACGGGATCAGAAGGCGGTGGGCACCTTGATCTCGCCGTCGATGATCTGCTGCTTGAGGTCCTCGAGCTGATCGATGATGTCCTGGGACAAGAAGTCGCCCGAGGTCGCGTACCCGACGCCGTCGCTCGACAGGTCGTAAGTGACGAAGCCGTTGGGCGCCTCGCCTCCGGACTCGGCGGCGTCGGCGACACCGGTGACGTACTCGATCACCCCGGTGTCGACCCGCTTGAGCATCGACGTCAGGATGTGCGGCTGCTGCTCGGGACTGGCGGTCAGGTACTGGTCGGAGTCGACCCCGATGGCCCACATGCCGTCGCCTGCCGCGACGGCTGCGTCGAAGACGCCGAGACCGGACTTTCCAGCGGCGTGGAAGACCACATCGGCACCGTTGTCGAACATGCCGGTCGCCGCGGTCTCACCGTTGGTGGGGCTCTCGAAGCCTTCCGCGGGGTCGTCCTGGGACAGGTATTCGCTCTGGACCTCGATGGCGGGATCGATCTGCTCGACCCCGGCCACGAAGCCCATCTCGAAGTCCTGGATCAGCGGGATGTTGAGGCCACCGACGAAGCCCACGTTGTCGGACTGCGTTGTGAGCGCGGCGGCGGCACCCACCAGGAACGAGCCTTGGTTGGCCGCAAAGCCGATGTTGGCGACGTTTGGGAGCAGGTCGACCCCCTCGGGGGGCGCTCCGTCGATAATGCCGAAGTTGATGTCCGGATAGTCGGGAGCCACCGTGTAGACCGACGCGCCGTAGATGAATCCGACGGCGATGATGATTGTGTGGTCGGCTTCGGCGAGCTGACGGAGTCGTTCTTCGCGGGCCGCGTCGTCCTCGCCGTCCGCAGCCTCAACGTCGGTGCAGCTACCGTCCAGGTCGGTGACCACCTGCTCCAGCCCCGCGATGGCGGAGTCGTTGAAGGACTGGTCGCCGATTCCACCGACGTCGAAGGCGAGACCGATCTTCGGGCCGTCTCCGCTGGCGGTTTCGCAGATGTCACCGCTCGCGGTTTCGGTGGAGCCGGCAGAGGTGTTGGAGTCGTCGGTGCTTGCGCATGCGGCGAGCACAAGGGCCGCGACGGCGATGCCCGAGGCGAGACTGGACCTGGAACGCACGGTGCCTCCTTGCAACAGCAGGCTGGCGGAGACACCGCCCGCTGATTCGCTGGTGTCGAGGGGATACTAGACCCTCGCCCGGTCATGCCGGGGCAGCCGCCCGCCGAGCAGGCGGACAGATCCGGGGAGCAAACCATGGCCAAGGCCGACGAGCTCGACACCGAGAAGGTGCTGTCCACATTGCAGGACGCGCTGCAGCTGCAGGCGCGGTCGATCCTGACGATGACCACGTTGGCCGGCACCCTGCGCGGGCTGCCGGGCACCGCGGTCAAGCAGCAGCTGCGCGAGTATGTTCTCGCCGAGCTGGAGGACACGTACCGACTCATGGAGAAGCACTCCGCGATCGGCGGCGAGCTGACGCTCGACGTGCCGACGATCAACGTCGCCCACGATCCGGAATCGTCCATCAACGACCTGATCGATCTCGAGCGAGAGACGGTTGCCGCCTTGCATGCGGTGATCGAGTTTTCCGGCCAGGAGCCGCGCAGCGAGGCCCTCGAGCACCTGCTGGAGCACCTCATCATGCGCAAGCAGCAGCAGATCGACTTCTTGTGGCACGCCTCGAGCCGGACCGAGCCGCTCAGCTAGTCGGGCACCTAGCCAAAGGCTGCCCGTGTTGCTATCCCATGTTCACATGGGATAGCAACACTTCCAACGGGGTCGAACCCGTTGGAAGTGACCCTTAGCCATTGGAAGCAACCGCACACGGCGCTGCGGGGTCGAACCCCACCTCCGGTCAGCCCGCTGCGAGCAGGGCCGCCACCGCGAGCACCTTCGCGCCCATGACGACCGCTCGGTCGTCGATGCGCAGGTTGCCCTGGTGCAGGTCGTAGGTCGGCCCCCCCGGGGTCCGGGTGCCGAGCCGGGCCATGGCGCCCGGCGTCGACTCGATGTACCAGGCGAAGTCCTCACCGCCGAGACTCTGGCTGGTTGTCGTGATCGCGTCGGCGCCGAGGGCGGTGGCAGCGGCGGCTCCCAGAATGGCTGTGGCGTTCGGCTCGTTTATCACCGGCGGCACCCCGCGTACGTACGACACCTCGGTGGTGACGCCGTACGGCGCGACGAGATCGGAGATCAGCTCGCGGACGAGCCGCTCGGACTCGTGCCAGGCGGCGACGTCAAGCATGCGCAGCGTCCCGGCGATCCGTCCGGTCGACGGGATCACGTTGTGGGCCTCGCCGGCCTGAATGAGGCCCCACACCATGCTGGCGCCCGCCCGCGGGTCGAGGCGCCGTGAAAGCGCCGACGGCAGCTGCGTGACCAGCGTGCCGATCGCGTACGTGAGGTCCTCGGTCAGGTGGGGCCGCGAGGTGTGACCGCCCCGGCCGAACAGTCGCACCGACAACGCATCCGCTGCGCCGGTGATCGCGCCCTCGCGAAGGCCGACCATCCCGACGTCGAGAGAGGGGTCGCAGTGCACGGCAAAGATCTGCGAGACGTCTTTCATCGCCCCGGCCGCGATGGCCTCGTGGGCGCCCCCGGGCATCACCTCTTCCGCGGGCTGGAAGATCAGCCGGACCCGCATCGGCAGCGGCTCGGCAGCGTCCGCCTCGGCGAGCACCTGCCCGGCACCGACCAGCGCCGCGGTGTGGACGTCGTGGCCGCAGGCATGCGCGACACCGTCGACTGCGGAGCGCCACGAGTCGACGGTCGTGTCGATAACCGGCAGCGCGTCGAGGTCGGCGCGCAACCCGATGACCGGCCCATCCCCCTCACCGACCTCGGCGAACAGTCCCGACTCGCCGATGCGCTCGTAGCCGACGCCGACCTCGTCCAGACAGGCGGCGACGACCTCGGTGGTGCGATGCTCCTCCCAGGCCAGCTCGGGATGGGCATGCAGGTCTCGCCGCAGCGTGACGAGCTTGCCCGCGACGGCGTCGACGGCAGCCATCAGGTCTGTGGGAGTGGGCACCCTGCGAGGCTAGCGCGCTGCCCCCATCGCACCGGGTGCGCCGCTCAGGTGAGTGTCAGAACGCGTCGGGTGGGACATAGCTCCCCCACATCTCGCGCAACGCGTCGCAGACCTCGCCTACGGTGGCGCGGGCGCGCAGCGCGTCCTTCATCGGGTACAGCACGTTGTCGCTGCCCGTGGCCGCCTCCTGCAGCGCCGCCAGGCAGCGCGTCACCTCGGCGCCGTCGCGCTGGCTGCGCAGGGCCGCCAGCCGCTTCGCCTGCTGTTGCTCGATGGCCGGGTCGAGCCGCAGTGGCTCGTACGGATCCTCGGTGTCGATCCGGTAGCGGTTCAGTCCCACCACCGTTCGTTCGCCCTGCTCGATCTGCTGGGCGATCGCGTACGCCGACTTCTCGATCTCGGCCTTCTGGAAGCCGCGCTCGATCGCCGCGACGGCACCGCCCATGTCCTCGACCCGGCCCATCAGCTCACGCGCCGCCGCCTCCACCTCGTCGGTCAACGACTCGATCGCGTACGAGCCGGCGAACGGGTCGACGGTCTTGGTCACGTCGGTCTCGTACGCCAGCACCTGCTGAGTGCGCAGCGCGAGCCGGGCCGCCTTCTGCGTCGGCAGCCCGATCGCCTCGTCGTAGGAGTTGGTGTGCAGCGACTGCGTACCCCCGAGCACCGCGGCAAG
>JACCZI010000128.1 GCA_013696015.1 Nocardioidaceae bacterium | reverse complement strand
CGATCCTCTACGACCCGGCGGACATCCCATCCAACGAACAGGCGAAGCTGTCGCCCACAGAGATGCCGTTCACCGCCGACGACTTCGACGACCAGCTGGAGCAGGCGCTGGAGCTGATGCCGGAGGTCCTCGGCGACCCGCAGGTCGAGATCCGGTACGCGGTCAACGGGTTGCTGTCGCTGACGCCCGACGGGGCGCCGATCCTCGGAGAGACACCCGAGGTCAAGGGGCTGTGGTCGGCCGCCGCCGTGTGGGTGAAGGAGGGCCCCGGCGTCGGGCGGCTGGTTGCCGAGTGGATGACCGACGGCGACCCGGAGTACGACCTGCACCACTCCGACATCGCCCGCTTCTACCCCCACCAGCGGACCCGGGCTCACATCCGGGCGCGCACCGGCGAGGCGTTCAACAAGACCTACGGCATCGTGCACCCTGGCGAGCAGTGGGCCAGCGATCGCAACGTCCGGCTGGCCCCGATGCACGCCAGCCAACGTGAGCTCGGCGCCTTCTTCTTCGAGGCCGTCGGCTGGGAGCGCCCGATGTGGTACGCCAGCAACGAGGCGCTCTTGGGCGACTACGGCGACGCGGTGATGCCGCGCGAGCACGAGTGGGATGCCCGCTGGTGGTCGCCGATCATCAACGCCGAGCACCTGGCGATGCGAGATCGGGCCGGTGTGGTCGACCTGTCGGCATTCTCGATCTTCGACGTGGTCGGCCCGGGTGCCCTGCGCGCCGTGCAACGGATCGCCGTGGCCCAGGTCGACGTGCCGCCCGGTCGGGTCGTGTATACACCGGTGCTCGACGACCGGGGCGGCTTCCGGGCCGACCTGACGATCATGCGGCTGGCCGACGACCACTACCGCGTCGTGACCGGAGCTGCGACCGGCAACATCGACCGCACGTGGTTCGCAAACCGGATGCCGGCCGACGGCACGGCGCATGTGGTCGACCGCACCTCGGCGTACACCACGATCGGCGTCTGGGGCCCCCGCGCCCGCGACCTCCTCGGCTCGCTGACGTCGGCCGATGTGAGTCACGAGGGCTTCGGCTTCGGCCGGTGCCGAGAGATCGAGGTCGAGTCGCTGTTGGTGCTGGCGTCGCGGATCTCGTACGTCGGCGAGCTCGGGTGGGAGCTGTACGTCCCGATGGAGCAAGGGGCCCGGCTGTGGGACCTGCTGCTCGACGCCGGCCGGCCGCACGGTGCGGTGCCCGTGGGCATCGGGGTGTACGGCACCACCGGCCGGCTGGAGAAGGGCTACCGCGCGCACGGCGCCGAGCTCGACACCGAGCGCACCATCGTCGAGGCCGGGATGATGCGACCGAAGGTCAAGGACGCCGACTTCATCGGCCGGGAGGCCTACCTCAAGCAGCGGGCGGCCGAGCCGGAGGCGGTGCTGTGCACGTTGACCGTCGACGACCACATCTCGGGCGACGGCACCAGGCGCTTCATGCTGGGTGGCGAGCCGATCCTCACCCGCGACGGACAGACGCTCGTCGACGGGCACGGCCACCGGCCGTACGTCACCTCCGCGGGGTCCGCGCCGTCACTGGGCAAGCACCTGCTGATGGCGTACCTGCCGCCCGCGGCTGCGGTCGTCGGCGGCCAGCTGGCGGTGAGCTACATGGAGGAGCTGTATCCGGTGACGGTGGCAGCAGCGGACGCCACCCCACTGTTCGACCCGGCTAACGAGCGGATCCGGGGGTAGCGGCGGTGGCGAACGTCCTGGTGTGCGTCAAGCGCGTGCCCGAGGCCTCCGGTCAGATCCTGCTGACCGACGACGAGCAGTCGGTCGACGCCCGGCATGTCGGCTGGACCGTCAGCGCGCACGAGGAGGCCGCCGTGGAGCTGGCGACGCAGGTCGCGGCCGCCACCGGCGGCTCGGCGACGGTGGTGACGGTCGGAAGCTCCGACGCCGTCGAGCAGCTGCGGAACGCGCTCGCAGTGGGGTGCGACTCCGCCGTGCTGGTCGAGGCGGACACCACGGCGTACGGGCCGGCCGACGTGGCCGCGGCCATCGCCGACGTCGTGCGCGCCCATGAGGCGGACGGCAACGCGTACGACCTGGTGCTGCTGGGCAACGACGCCGCGGACACGGGGGACTTCCAGGTCGGGATCCGGCTCGCCTCGACCCTCGGGCGTCCGGTCGTCACCGGGATCTCCACCTGTGCGGTGGCCGACGGCGTCGTAGTGGCGCGCGGCGAGGGGCCGGACGGCACCGAGGTGTTCGAGCTGCCGCTCCCGGCTGTGGTCGCCGTGATGGAGGGGGGCGTCGCCCCGCGCTACCCGTCGATCCCCGGCCGGATGAAGGCCAAACGGGCTCCGATCGAGACCGTGGTCCCACAGCGGGTCCCGACCGGGTCCGGGCGGGTGCGATGGAAGCTGCCGCCGCCGCAACCGAGCTCGGTGGAGATCCTCGGCACCGGACCGGAGGCTGCACCCGCGGTGGTCGACCTGCTGGAGCGGCTGGGGGTGGTGTCCAGGTGACCCCGGCCGGCGTCGGCGTCCTGGTCGAGACCGACGCGATAGGGACGTTGCTAGTTTCGCAGGAGGCTCTGACCTTCGCCCGGGACCTGGCCGGCGGACGGCCGGTCCACGCCGTCGTCGCAGGTCCTCTGGACGCCGGTGTCCGGGACACCTTGCTCGCCCAGCTCGGGGAGCAGGGCGTCACTGCGCTGCATCACGCGACCGATGATCGGCTGTCCACGTACTCGGCAGCGGCATGGGCCACGTCCGTCGTGGACGTCGTGACGCGGACCGCGTCCTGCGCACTGGTGGCTGCCGGGACCCCGCGCGGCAACGAGGTGCTGGCGCACGCGGCTGTCCGGCTCGGGGTCGCCATGGCGGCCAACGTGCTCACCGTGGAGCAGCCGAATCCGCTGGTCGTCTCGAGGCAGGTGGTGGGTGGGGCCGTCTTGGAGGAGATGCGGCTCGACGACCCTGTCGCGGTGCTGTCGGTCGCCGGTCACGCCCTCGACCCGACCCCTGCCGCCTCGCCGACCGAGCCGGAGGTCGTCACCTTCGCACCGACGCTGTCCGCGGCCGACCTGGTGG
>JACCZI010000124.1 GCA_013696015.1 Nocardioidaceae bacterium | reverse complement strand
GTCGCAAGAGGTTGTGCGCGGGCGGTCAGCGCAGGAGTAACGCGACGGCTAGGGCGTAGGCGAGGACCAGTGCAGCGCCGACCCGATGGCCGATGCGGCGTCGGTACGCGAGGGCCACCGCGGCCATCGTGGCAACGACGACGGCTGCGACAGCGATCAGCGCCGGGCCATCGCCCAGTGCCAGTGGCCGGACCAGACCGGCGACGCCCAGGCTCACCGTGGCGTTGTAGGCGAGGGCTCCCAGTACGCCGGCCAACGCCACCTCGCCGATGCCTCGGCGGTGGGCGGACCAGACCAGCGCCAGCATCTCGGCGCTCGTGGCCAAGGCGAGCAGCGTCAGCCCGACCGTGGAGTCGCTGAGTCCGCTGCGGCTGACGAAGCGCTGCGCGCCCTCGACTGCCACCAGGCCACCGGCGACCATGACTGTCAGGCCGCCGATCACCCACCCGAGGGCAGCTTTGGAGGGGGGAACGTCGCCGTGCTCGGCCATCTCGGCCATTTCCCCGATCGCCGGCGGTCGCCGCTCCGACCGCCACAACAGCGCGACAACGAGCAGGTACGCCCCGATGAGGACACCGCCCTCGGGCCGCGACACAGAGTGGTCGCTGACGACCAGCAGCGCGGCTGCGGCCGTGACCGCCGCGATCATCGCGTAGCGGCCCACCGTGCGGGTCACGACGAACGGCACAGTAAATGCGAGCAGCCCCAACGTCAGCGTTGAGATCACCAGGTTTGCGCCGATGACGTCACCTGCCGCAAGGTCGGGTCGGTCTCGATACGCCGCGACGGAGGCCGTCCACGCCTCTTCGGGTTCGGCGCCGGCGACCAGCAGGGCCAGCCCGAAGGCACTAAGGCCAACGACCCGGGCGGCTGGCACCACGTGCTCGGCGAACGCCTCTGCACCGCCGGTCAGCAGCACCGCACCGACCGCGACGAGGGCTAGGGCACTCACCACTCCGGCAGCCTATGCAACCTTGGACCCGCTCCGATGCATCTACCTGCTGTGAGGGATGAAGGGGGTCGCTGTGGACGCTGATCTCGAGGCGCACTTCTGCGAGTACGCGGCCGTCCGGCAACAACAGCTGCTGCGCACGGCGTACCTGCTGACCAGTGACGTGCACGCCGCGCAGGACCTGGTGCAGATCGCCCTGGCCAAGGCGTACCTGTCGTGGGGGAAGCTCCGCGACCCGCGCGCGGCGGATGCGTACGTGCGCCGGATCATGGTCAACGAGCACACCAGCTGGTGGCGCCGTGCTTGGCGGCACAGGGAGCACAGCACCGACGTGCTGCCTGAGCAGCCCGACCACGACCTCGACCCGAGTGACTTCGCCGAGCGCGACCGGATGTGGGAGCTGGTCCAGACGCTCCCACCGCGGCAGCGTGCCGCGGTTGTGCTCCGCTTCTACGAGGACCTGTCCGAAGCCGAGACGGCTCAGGTGCTGAGCTGCTCGATCGGAACGGTCAAGAGCCAGACCAGCCGAGCGCTGGCGACATTGCGTGGGCGGCTTGCACATCAGGGCGCCAGCGTCGACACGATTGGGGGTGTGTGATGACCGACTTCGACCAGGACCTCAAGCAATCCTAGGCCACCCAGGCAGCTCGGGTGCCGCAGAGCTCCGACCTCGGCCGCGGCGCAGTCGTTCGCGGCCGCAGCATCCGGCGACGTCGCCGCGTGGTCGGCGGAGTCGCCTTCGCTGCCGTTGTGGCGATCGCCGTGCCGGTGGGGCTGGAGGTCGGTGACTCGGTCTCCCGTAACGACGGGCAGGTCGCCCCAGCGACGACCGGCCCGACCACGCCCACCGAGATCACCGGGCCAAGGCAGGTCCAGCTGGACCTCACCGCACTGCCTCTCGCCGACGAGCCGCCGCAGATCCCGTACGTCGAGGGCCAGACCGTGGTGGTCGGCGACGAGCGCTACAACGTCGATGCAACCGGCGACCTGAAAGCGGTTGCGGCGTTCGATGGAGGGGCGCATGCGTACGTCAGTCGAAACGGCGCAGCGGAGCTTGTCCGCGTCACCCCTGAGGGCAGCGAGGTGCTGGGCGCGGCGGCAGGAACGCCGATCGCATCTGCGGACCTGCGCTGGAACGCCTATGCAATTGGCGACGTCGACAAGTTCGGCAACGTCCTGCGAGGAATCACGTTGACGCTCTTCGACAGCCAGGACGGTTCGACGAGTGAGATCAACCTGCCAGCGGCCAACTACGTCGACATCTACGCCCTCGTGGACGGCACCGTCTACCTTCGCCCGCAGTCCTCGGACGGCACTGAGCTGCCACTGCAGAGCTGGGCAGCAGGTGAGGCCGCCCCGACGGTCGTGTCGGGTAGCTTTGCCATCACAGCGGTCTCCCCGAACGGCGATCTGGTCGCGGACCTCACCAAGGTGACCGACTTCGGAACCCAGACCTGCTCGGACGTGGTCGACCTGGTGAGCGGTGCCACCCTGTGGGCAACCTGCAAGAACCAGGTCCTCGGTTACAGTCCCGACGGCTCGTTCGCCTGGGCCGGGCCGGAGTACGCGGACGGCTACGCGCCTGTTGAGATCGCGATCCTCGACGCACGGACCGGTGAGGTCATCCGTGAGCTGCAAGGCCCGGGTGACATCGACCACCCGGTGTTCTTCATGAACGCGAGCTTCGAGGACGAAGACCACCTGCTGATCCGGGCGGAGCAGGACGGCCAGACCGCCCTCGTTCGCTGCACGGTCCCAACAGGTGAGTGCGAGGCAGCACTGCCACCGGTCGATGGGACTTCGGACACCACCGGGTCGCCATACCTGCTGACCAACCTCTGAGTCAGGCGACGACTGTCGTCACCGGCATTGACGAGTCGGCGGGCAGATCGAGCTCCGACGGCGCTCGGCATCGGGC
>JACCZI010000112.1 GCA_013696015.1 Nocardioidaceae bacterium | reverse complement strand
GTCCGGCGCGCTCCGCGGTCGTCAGCGCCGCACGATAGGCGGACTCCTGCACCGCGAGCGAGGAATGCTCCGGCTCGTCGGCGCACGCGAAGTGGGACCACACGCCGGTCACCGTCACCGCCCCGGCGTCCTGGGCGGCGCGCGCCGCCGCCACGAGCGCCGGCCACTCGTCCGGTGTGGCGCCGTTGCGCGACAGCCCGGTGTCCACCTTCAGCTGCAGTCGAGCTCCCCGGCCGACGCGTCGCGCCGATGCGACGACGTCCCCCAGCTGCCACAGCGACGACGCCGTGACGTCCACATCGGCGTCGATCACCGCGTCGTAGGACTCTCCGGGCGCTGCGAGCCAGGTGAGGATGCGTCCGGTGTCACCGGCCCGGCGCAGCGCGAGTGCCTCCTCGATCACCGCAACGCCCAGCCAGGTGGCGCCGGCGGCCCGAGCCGCCCGGGCGACGGGGAGCATGCCGTGGCCGTAGCCGTCAGCCTTGACGACCACCATGACCTGCGCCGGCCCGGCTGCCTCGCGGAGCCGAGCGACGTTGGCGCGCACCGCACCCAGGTCGATGACGGCCTCGGCGCGCGGCGGGTCAGCCCTCATCGTCGCCGTCGTCACGGGTGAGAACGTCGCGGATCACCGCCGGGAGGGCAGCGGCGACGTCGCCGGCCACGACGGGGCCGCCACCGCTGGCCAGAGTCGCCGCGGATCCGTGCAGCCACGCGGCGACGGCGCCCGCACGCAGCGGGGAGCAGCCGAGGGTTGCGAGCAGCGCACCGCATAGTCCCGCGAGCACGTCACCTGCGCCGGCCGTCGCCAGCCAGGGTGTACTGCTGGTGTTGACGAAACACTCGCCGTCGGGGTCGGCAACCAGGGTCCGGTCACCCTTGAGCAGCACCGTCGCCTGCCAGCGCCTCGCGGCCGCACGCGCATGCCGGAGGGGGTCGCCCTCGACGTCACCGCGTTCGACGTCGAGCAGCCGCGCCAGCTCACCCGCGTGGGGGGTCACCAGGGCGGGCACGTCGAACCGGGCGGGTAGGTGCTGCAGCGCGTCCGCATCGACGACAACGGGCACGCCGGCGTCAAGCGCACGTCGCAGCGCCACCTCAGCACCCCCGCCACCGCCGGAGCCGACCACCAATGCCTGGACCCGTCCCTCGCCGACGATGACCTCCGGGAATCGGGCGCGGACCAGGTCTGCGACCTCGGCCCCGCCGGTGAAGCGGACCATGCCGGCCAGCCCGGAGACGGCGCCGGCCACGCAGAGCAAGCCGGCCCCGGTGTAGCCGGGTGAGCCGGCGGCCACGCCCACCACGCCACGGGTGTACTTGTGCGCGTCCGGCGCTGGGACTGCTGCGGCGAGCTGCGCGGCGACGTCGGGAGCCTGCAACGCCCGCACGGCCGCGGCGGGGAGGTAGGGCGCGAGGCCGATGTCGACCCGGTGCACATGCCCAGCAGCGTGCGTGGCGGGTCCGACGAGCAGACCGACCTTGTCGGCACCGAACGTTACGGTGACATCGGCGTGCACGTGCGGCCCGTCGAGCCTGCCGGTGTCGACCTCGACGCCGCTCGGCACGTCGACAGCGACCACGGAGGTCCGCCGCCGCTCGAGCTCCGCGACCACCTCGGCCGCCTCCGGACCAAGCCCCGGCGTGCCGCCGATTCCGACGATGCCGTCGAGGGCGAGGTCGGTCCGATCCACGCGCTCCACCACCCGGCCGCCAGCCCGCTGCAACGCATCCAGGCCTCCTGAGTGCGCCCTGGCGGGCTCGAGCAGCAATGCCTCGACCGCCGCGCCTCGCCGGGCGAGCATCGCCCCGGCGTACATCGCGTCGCCGCCGTTGTTGCCGGAGCCGGCCACCACCAGCACCCGCGCCCCGTACGTGCGGCCCAGCAGGTCCGCACAGGCGGCGGCGAGGCCCGATGCGGCCCGCTGCATGAGCGCACCGTCGGGCAGGGTCGCCATCAACGCCTGCTCGGCATGACGGATCTGCTCGACGGCGTACGCCCGGCGCATCAGCCCTCCAGCACCACGACGGCGGAGGCAATCCCTGCGTCGTGCGAGATCGACAGATGGGTACGTCTTGCCTCGAGTGCGTCCGCGCGATCGGCGACGCTGCCGCTCAGCGTGAGCACCGGGCGGCCTTCGCCGTCGTTGGTGATCTCGGCGTCACGCCAAGCGAGTCCCGCGGGAGCGCCGAGCGCCTTGGCCAGCGCCTCCTTGGCCGCGAAGCGACCGGCTAGCGAGCCCAGCGGCAGGTCGGCCTCGGCGTCGGTGAACAGCCGCCTTCGCAGGCCGGGCGTGCGCAGCAGTGTCTGCTCGAACCGTGCTACGTCCACCACGTCGATGCCGACGCCCACGATCATTGGGAGGCAGCGCTACTCGACCGTGACGGACTTCGCGAGGTTGCGGGGCTGGTCGACGTCGCGTCCGAGCGCATCGGCGAGCTCGCAGGCGAAGATCTGCAGCGGCACCGTCGCCACCAGTGGCTGCAGCAAGGTTGGGACCTTCGGCAGCCGGATCAGCTCGTCGGCGTAGGCCACGACGTCCTCGTCGCCGTCCTCGGCGAGCACGATCGTGCGGGCACCACGGGCCCGGATCTCCTGGATGTTGCTGACGACCTTGTCGTGCAGCATGTCTCGACCCTTGGGAGGCACCACGACGAACACGGGAACGCGGTGGTCGATCAGCGCGATAGGTCCGTGCTTGAGCTCACCCGCCGCGAACCCCTCGGCGTGGATGTAGGCCAGCTCCTTGAGCTTCAGCGCTCCCTCGAGGGCAACGGGGTACCCGACGTGGCGTCCGAGGAAGAGCACCGAGCGGGTGTCCACGAGCGATCGGGCCAGCTCGCGTACCGGTTCCGCCTCCGCCAGCACCCGCTGGATGGCGGCGGGGATCTGCTGCAGCTGCCCGACGATGCCGGCGATCTCGTCTCCGAACTTGGTGCCGCGGACCTGGGCCAGGTAGAGGCCGAGCAGGTAGCACGCGACGATCTGGGCGAGGAAAGTCTTGGTGCCCGCGACCGCGACCTCCGGTCCGGCATGGGTGTAGATCACCGCGTCCGACTCGCGCGGGATCGTCGACCCGTTGGTGTTGCAGACGGCCAACACGCGCGACCCTTGCTGGCGGGCGTGACGGATCGCCATCAGCGTGTCCATCGTCTCCCCGGACTGGCTGATGGCGACCACGAGCGTGCCGTGGCTCAGGACGGGGTCGCGGTAGCGGAACTCGCTGGCGAGCTCGACCTCACAGGGGATGCGGGTCCAGTGCTCGATGGCGTACTTCGCGACCAGCCCGGCGTAGAACGCGGTGCCGCAGGCGATGATGATGACCTTGTCGATCTCGCGGAGCTCGTCGTCGGAGAGCCGCATCTCGTCGAGCTGGAGCCGACCGTCGGGTGAGTACCTGCCGAGCAGCGTGTCGGACACCGCCTGCGGCTGCTCGTCGATCTCCTTGAGCATGAACCACGCGTAACCGCCCTTCTCGGCAGCGGCCGCGTCCCAGTCGACGTGGAACTCGCGTACGTCCACCGGTGCGCCGTCGTAGTCGGTAACGACCACATCGTCCCGGCTGATTGTGACGACCTGGTCCTGGCCGAGCTCGATGGCGTCGCGGGTGTGCGAGATGAAGGCGGCGACGTCGGAGGCGACGAAGTTTTCACCGTTGCCCCGGCCGACCACCAGGGGGGAGTTGCGCCGCGCGGCGACGACCACGTCAGGCTGGTCACCGTCGATGGCGACCAGCGTGAACGCGCCCTGCAGCTGGCGGCACACGGCGCGCATCGCCTGCGCAAGATCGGTCCCGCCGCCCAGCTCCTCCTCGAGGAGGTGGGCGACGGCCTCGGTGTCGGTGTCGGAGGTCAGCGTGTGGCCGCGCCCCCCCAGCGCGATCCGCAGCTGAGCGAAGTTCTCGATGATGCCGTTGTGCACGAGGGCGACGCGTCCGGTGCAGTCGGTGTGCGGGTGGGCGTTGAGGTCCGTCGGCGGACCGTGGGTGGCCCAGCGGGTGTGTCCGAGGCCGGTGGTCGACTCCGGCAGCGGCTCGTCGGCGAGCGCCTTGTCGAGGTTGGCGAGCTTGCCGGCCCGCTTGGTGGTGTGCACCACGCCGCCTTCGACCAGCGCGATCCCGGCAGAGTCATATCCGCGGTACTCCAGTCGCCGCAGACCCTCGACGACAACCTCCTGCGCCTGCTTGTCGCCCACGTACCCCACGATCCCGCACATCCGTCCAGGGTACCGACCGCGGCTTCCCGGCTCCGGCACACGCACAATGAGGCCATGCCGGAGTCGCCGTACGTCGAGCTCGACCGTGAGGACTGGGCGGCTCTGGCCGGGAACGAGCGGCAGCCGCTCAGTGCGGCCGAGGTGGACCGGCTACGCGGTCTCGGCGACGAGCTCGACCTCGACGAGGTGCGCCAGGTCTACCTCCCGTTGTCATCGTTGCTCAGCCTGCGCGTACGGCATGCCGGCGAGCTGCACCGTGAGACCGAGTCGTTCCTGCGCCAGCCGCAGCCGCCCCGCACCCCGTTCGTCATTGGCATCGCCGGGTCGGTGGCGGTGGGCAAGTCGACGACGGCGCGGCTGCTGCGCGAGCTGCTGTCGAGGTGGCCGCAACACCCGCGGGTCGAGCTCGTCACGACAGACGGCTTCCTGCTGTCCAATGCCGAGCTGGCGCGGCGCGGGTTGTTGCAGCGCAAGGGTTTCCCCGAGTCGTACGACCGCAAGGCGCTGCTGCGCTTTGTGATGGCGGTGAAGTCGGGTGCCGACGAGGTCGGGGCGCCGGTGTACTCCCACCTCGCCTACGACGTCACCACCCAGCAGGTGACGCTGCACCGGCCGGACATCGTGCTGGTGGAGGGGCTCAACGTGCTGCAGCCGGCGCGGGTGCGCGGCGACGGGCGGCCCGGCCTGGCGATCAGCGACTTCTTCGACTTCTCGGTCTATGTCGACGCCGTGAGCGCTGACATCCGGTCGTGGTACGTCACGCGCTTCCTGCGGCTGCGCGAGACCGCGTTCCAGGACCCCCGGTCGTACTTCCATCGCTTCGCCGAGCTGTCCCGGCACGAGGCGGTGGCGCAGGCCGAGTCGCTGTGGGACACGATCAACGGTCCGAACCTGGACGACAACATCGCACCCACTCGGGGCCGCGCGACGCTCGTTCTGCGCAAGGACGCCGACCATGCCGTGCGCTGGGTCCGCCTCCGCAAGCTGTGAGCGTCGTCCCGATACCACGTTCACATGGGAAAGGGGCACTCCCCATGGGATCGAACCTGTTGGAAGCGCCCCGCAGCCATGTCCAGTGGTACGGGTGTGCCACGCCGGTGAGGCCAACTGGGTGGCAGGATGCCGGAGTGCTCCACGTGCGCCTGATCTCCCCGAGCGAGACCACCCCAGCGGTGGTCGAGCTGTTCGAGGGAGACCCGACGGCGGCGAACCTGGTGGTGATGCGGGGCACGGCGCAAGACGGCCGGGCCGACCTGTTGATGTTCGACCTGGCCCGCGAGAGCGCGAACTCGCTGCTCGAGTGCCTGCGCGACCTCGGTCTCGAGAAGTCGGGCTCCATTGCGTTCGATGAGCAGGACACCCTGCTGTCCCAGGCGGCGGACGACGCGGAGAAGGCCGCGCCGGGACGCCCGTCGGACGGCGTCATCTGGGACGCGATCGAGGCCAAGGCGCACGAGGACGCCCGACTGTCATGGTCGTTCGTGACGTTCCTCCTGTTGGCGGTGCTCCTCGCGGGGACCGGGCGCTACCTGGACCAGCTGATCCTGATCGTCGGCGCCATGGTGGTGGGACCGGAGTTCGCACCGGTCTCGGCGATCTGCTTCGGGCTCGCGGGCCGCAGGTACCGCCTGGTGTTGCCAGCGCTGAGAACGTTGATGACCGGGTTTGCTGCGGCGATCCTGGTGGCACTGGCCGCGTGGGCAGTCGCTTACCAGCTGGGAGCCATCGATCGGGAGCAGGCGGCGACCGGTGAGCTGACGCAGTTCATCATCCAGCCCGACGCTTGGTCCTTGATCGTTGCCATGCTCGCCGGCGTCGCCGGCGTCCTGTCGCTGACAGCGGCCAAGTCCGCTGCCCTGGTGGGTGTCTTCATCTCCGTCACGACGGTCCCGGCCGCTGGCGCGATTGCGTTGAGCACCGCGGTCGGGGTCTGGTCTGAAGCGGGTCGCTCGCTGCTGCAGCTGGGCATCAACCTGGCTGGGATGATCCTCGCCGGCACGCTCACGATGCTTGTCCAGCGAACGGTGTGGCACCACGTCGTGCTGCCGCGCCAGCGCCAGCGGCGAGGCGTTCGCTAGCCAGCTTGGTCAACCTGCCTTGACGCCA
>JACCZI010000075.1 GCA_013696015.1 Nocardioidaceae bacterium | reverse complement strand
GGTCCCTTTCGGCCCACACGGGCGGGTCCCACTGCAGCACCGCGGCCCAAAACCGCGCTAGTGGCGCTGGCCTGTCGCAGTCGATGACGAGGTCACGCCAGCGGCGCTGTCGCCTCAGTCATGCCCGGAGGCTGATGTCATGCGGACTCGCCACTCCCATGGACTGCTGACGACTTTCCGACCTCACACGTCGTAGTAGAGCTCGAACTCATTCCGCGTAGGTGGTCACAGTTGACTAGTGGTGGCACTTGGGGGCTGAGCTGCGGTTATGCCGTTGGCGACCGTTGGCCGTCGTTGGTCGTTTGCGGACTTCTTGCGGACTATCTGCGGACTGACTCACCAGTCAGTAGCGCGTTTCAGCCCGAACGACGAAGTGCTGATGGGACGAGTGCGGCTGGCTGACCCGTGCTCGCCGGTGAGACCATCCTCCGTCCGACCCGCCGCTACACCATCCATTACGGCGACGGCCGATGTGTGTGGCTGCCGCGGAGTGGTGTCGCGTTCGATGCCACAGACCTCTCCCGGCCTCGTACGCACGAAGCATCCCCGCACCGTAGACGCGCGCGTGTTGATCGAAGGGGAGAGTGGCAACACCAGCTGCCGCACTAAGCGACATTCAGCCGCGTCACACAGCGACGGGGGTCACATTTCGAAGCGCCAAACCTGTCCGCTGAACTCGGGGTTGCCGAAGGCTCCCTTGGCTGGGGCGATGCTCCAGGCGTTGACGAAGAGATTGCCCTTCCGCACGACCAGTCCGGCTGGGAACGGCACTGGAACGCTGGTGCGCGTTCCATCCGGTGCGATCCTGACCACCCGTCCGGGGATGCAGTTTGGGTCATCAGGCGGGCACCCACCGAAAAGTTCACTGACGAACAGGGCACCGCCCTTGCCCACCGCCACTCCAGTGACCGAGGTGAAGCGCCGCCAGGTCCGCAGAAGCTCGCCGTCTCGGCTGTACTGCAAGACCCGCGCTTTGTCCGGCTGCAAGCTGTAGAGCGTCCCGACATAGATCAGGTTGTCCGGACCCTGCACGATGCTGGTGGGGACCGGATCCACCTCGTCGGTGTCACCAGGCAACACCGTCCACAGCGACTTCTTCCCATCTCTTACCTTGATGATCGCGTCTGCCCCCGCGTCCGCGACCAGCTGGTGCTCTTTCAACGCCAGCACCGCGTACGGGTTCGAGTGAACGTCGTCCTCCCCGTCGGGGTTGTGGCGGAACTCGTAGGCACTGATGTTGGCGACGATCCTCTTGTCCAGCGTCAACAACTTGCCCGACTGCCTGCCGCCGGTGCCCTGCGGTAACACGTCCGGCGGTGCGTAAGTCTCCTGCACGAACGTTCGACCCAGCGGTCCTTGGTCGACCCCGTCCGAACCGACCGCGAACGTTCCATCCGGGGCCGCTCCAGACAGAAAGCCCCTCGCGATCCGGTACGGTTCCCGGTCCGTCGCCCTGCCGGGGTTGACGACACGGCTGATCTTGCCCGTGCGCCCGATGCACGTCTCGCCCTCGGGCCCCCCGGAGACGCAGTTTTCCGGCTTGTACGAGCCGTGACCAGCCTCGGCGATCCGGATCCCGCCACCGTTGTCCCACACCAGCTGCCGGGGATTGTCCAACCCACTGACCACAACTTCATGATCCGCCAAGGCGCGAACCGACGCGGCGGTGTAATGGTCCGCCAACCGAGAACGCGCGCTGGCCCCCGTTAGGTCATCCGAGCCTGCCATGCGGGCGGACGCCGGTGATCCTACTGCCGCTCCCGCGGACAGCGCCGTCACCATCGCTAGCCCAGCCCCGAGACACTTTCCCTTGTTTCTCATTGACTGCACTCCCAGATCGATCTGGCCGCTGAAGTTGCGCCATTAAAGCACCTAACGGAGGCGCCGGTAACCCAGGCGATCACCGGGATGGCGGTGTCAACGTCGGCCTGGACCAGCACTTGGCGACCGCCGCCGTGGTAGCACCGACCCCGAGGTGACCAGCCCCGGCGCGGTCGCAAGGTACGTGACCGCGCAACTGCCACTCGAGCAGGTGGAGCAGCTGGCGCTGCGGACCCGACCGGTGCGGGCGCTCGTGGCTGGCCCGGTGTCATACTGGGTGACCCGTCGGGGCGCCGCTGGGGTGATCGGAGTCTCCGACCGCCAGGTCGCCTACCTCACGGACGCCAACAGGTTGCCGTACGTCGTCCACTCGAACGGGTGGCGGTTGTACCGGCGGGCGCAGGTGGAGGTCATCGGCAACGCGCGACGCGAGAGGTATGCCCCGGACGGTCGCCCGCGTCTGACGGTGGATCGCACGGTGAATGCCCCCTAGCGCCGCTAAGGCTGGACAGAACCTGCGGCGTATAGCGTGCCGGTGTGGACCCGTTGCCCCCCGAAACGTGGTTGGGCTTGTTACTCAGCGGCCTTGCTGGTGCGGTGGTTGCTGGTCTCGTCACAGCTACGGCCGGCAACTGGGTCCGTGGCAGCTTGAGCGCGCCTTCCGTACGGCTCGCGACAAGGTGCCGGGGTTGCCGCAGGGCTTCCGGTATCACGATCTGCGGCACTACTTGGCGTCTCTGCTGATCGCATCGGGCGCCGACGTGAAGGTCGTGCAGGCCCGTCTGCGCCACGCCTCGGCAAAGACGACGCTCGACACCTACGGGCACCTGTGGCCGGACGCCGACGACAGCACGCGGGCGGCCATCGGAGCGGTCTTCGCGGAACGCGCGCGAACTTCTTGCGGACTATTTGCGGACTAGACGAGCCGTCGCACAGCATTCTCGCAGGTCAGGGAGGGTGTAGAGGTCACACGTCATAGTAG
>JACCZI010000069.1 GCA_013696015.1 Nocardioidaceae bacterium | reverse complement strand
GATCAGCGTCGGGTGCAACAACACCTGCACGTTCTGCATCGTGCCGAGCCTGCGCGGGCGGGAACGGGACCGGCGGCCGGGTGAGGTGCTCGCCGAGATCCAGGCGCTGGTCGCCGACGGCGTCGTCGAGGTGACGCTGCTGGGGCAAAACGTGAACTCCTACGGCGTCGAGTTCGGTGACCGGTTCGCGTTCGGAAAGCTGCTGCGGGCCTGCGGCGGCGTCGTCGGCCTGGAGCGAGTGCGCTTCACGTCGCCGCACCCGCGCGACTTCACCACCGACGTGATCACCGCGATGGCTCAGACGGCCAACGTCATGCCGTCGCTGCACATGCCGATGCAGTCCGGCTCCGACCGGGTGCTCAAGGCGATGCGCCGCTCCTACCGGAGCGATCGTTACCTGTCGATCATCGACGAGGTGCGCAGCGCCCTGCCGCATGCCGCGATCACCACCGACATCATCGTCGGCTTCCCCGGTGAGACCGACGCCGACTTCGACCAGACCCTCGACGTGGTACGCCGGGCCCGGTTCGCCGGGGCGTACACGTTCCAGTACTCCAAGCGTCCTGGAACTCCGGCGGCGGAGCTGCCTGACCAGCTGCCCAAGCACGTCGTCCAGGAGCGGTACGAGCGGCTGGTGGAGCTGGTCGACGAGATCGCCTGGGCGGAGAACCGGGCCCTGGTCGGCAGCCGGGTCGAGCTCCTGGTCGCAGCGGGGGAGGGCCGCAAGGACGCTGCCACGCACCGGATGAGCGGGCGCGGGCCGGACAACCGGCTGGTGCACTTCGTCCCGCCTGCGGACACGCCGGTACGGCCCGGCGACATGGTCGAGGTCGAGGTGACCTACGCGGCACCGCACCACCTGGTCTCCGACGCACCGGTGTTCGCCGTGCACCGCACTCGGGCCGGTGACGCGTCGCAACCGCGCGCGGCGACACCGCGCGGCGTGCCGCTGGGCATGCCCGGTGTCTGGGCGCCAGACTCAGCTATGGACACTCCCGCGACGATTCGAGACTTGTGAGCGGCATGGCACCTCACGACGGGCACGAGGCTGGTGTGAGCATCGAGGTGGCGATGAACGCGCCGGTGGACACGGTCTGGCACTGGTTGCGTGACCCCGACGCGATCCGACGCTGGCACGGCTGGCAGTACGAGGGGCTCGACGAGGAGATCGAGGTCATCTACCAGGCCGCCCAGGAGGGCGACGAACCGTACCTGCTGCGCATCGACGGCGGCGACTTGTTCCGCCTGCTCGACAACGGGCTGACCACCACCGTCACGGTCTCCAGGCCGCCGCGAGCCGAGGGTGACGAGGAGTGGGCCGACTGGCACGACGACATCACGCAGGGGTGGATGGCGTTCTTGCAGCAGCTGCGCTTCGCGCTCGAGCGCGAACCCGTTCGGGAGCGACGGACGCTGTACTTCTCGGGTGCCGGCCTCCCGACCGTGCCGCCGCTGCAGGGGTTGGGCGTCGAGGCTCGACAGGCCGGCCAGCCGTACGCCGCCACCGGCCACCCCGACCTGCGCGGCGAGGTGTGGCACGTCACCGCGTTGCAGGTCGGGCTCACCATCGACAGCCTCGGTCCGGGACTGCTCGTCGTGCTGGAGATTCCGGCGAGCGAGCACGCGCCGGAGGGCGCCATGCAGGCCATCCTGACGACGTACGGCCTCGACGACGCGACGCTGGCCACCGTCCGTGACGAGTGGTCGGCCTGGTGGCGAACCAGCTATCCGGACGCCGACGCGGCAACGGGCTGAGCTCCGCCAGGTCACGTCCAGGAGGTGGCGTGCTGCTCGAACAGCTCGCCGGTCTGCACCGGCACCACACAGAACACCAGGCCCGTCGGGTCGGCCAACACCGAGAACTCGTCGTCGGCCGTCACGATCGTGGCGCCGAGTCCAACCAACCGGGCCACCTCGGCGGCCACGTCGTCGGTCTCGATGTCGAAGTGGACCCGCGGCGAAGTGCCGGAACCGGTGCGTTGCAGCTCGAGCCGCACACCACCCCCGACTCCGAGCGACTCGTACGGGCCATCCGGCTGAGCCTCCGGCTCGGTCCCGACGGCCGCCGACCAAAAGGCCCGCGACCTCTCGTACTGCTCCTCGGGATGGTCGATGAGGACGACCCCGATCCGGCTGCGGTGCATCAGCGCAGGGTCAGGGGCTGCTCGCCGGCGGAGTACCCGGCATCGATCCGCCGCTGGTGCCCGGTGAGCGGGGGCCGCTGGTCCCGTCCGCGAGGTCGACCGGGTCGGTACTGACGACCGGCTCGACCGGGTCCACCCCTGGACCCGTGCCGCCGGTGCCAGGCCCGGCCGGCCCGGCGGTCTCGGTCTTGCTCAGCGGCTTCTTCGCCAGGCCCACACCCTTGTCGACCTTGTCGGCGTACTTGCCCTTGGTCGCCTTGTTTACCGCGCCGCCGGCCTTGTCCACCCCGGTGGCGATCTTGTCCCCGTGCTGGCCTAGGGCTCCTTCGGCGGTCTTGCGCACCGAAGAGGCGGTGCTCTTCAGCTTGTCCATCAATCCCATGACGTCTCCGTGAGTCGGTTTGTGTAACTGCAGGCTGCCAAACTACCGGCGTGCAGCACCCGATCGCCATTGTGGGCCCGACGGCCGCAGGCAAGTCGGGCTTGGCAGTGGCGTTGGCGCGATGCCTCCAGGGCGAGATTGTCAGCGTCGACTCCATGCAGGTCTACCGGGGCATGGACATCGGCACGGCCAAGCTGCCGCCTGCCGAGCGTGGCGGCGTCCCGCACCACCTGCTGGACCGGCTGGACGTGACCGAGCCCGCGACCGTGGCGGAGTTCCAGTTGTGGGCGCGGGCAGCGATCGCCGACTGCCTGGCCCGCGATGTCACCCCGGTGCTGGTGGGCGGCTCCGCGCTCTACGTGCGGGCGGTGCTCGACCGTTTCACCTTTCCCGGCACCGACCCCGCGGTACGCCAGCGGCTGGAGCAGGAGCTTGCTCGTCTCGGACCGCCGACCATGCACGAGCGGCTGGCCGCGCTCGACCCAGCGGCGGCAGCGCGCATCTTGTCGACCAACGGGCGGCGCATCGTTCGCGCTCTAGAGGTCGTGACGCTCACCGACCGCCCGTACACCGCGACGCTGCCCGCGTACGAGTATGCCTACGCCGATGTGACCGCGATCGGGGTCGACGTGCCGCGCGACGTCCTGGACGAGCGCATCGCCGCGCGCGTCGCCGCCATGTGGGCGGCCGGACTGGTCGACGAGGTACGCCGCCTCGAGCACGCCGGTCTGCGGTGTGGGCGCACCGCGAGCCGGGCGCTCGGCTACGCCCAGGTGTTGCGCTTCCTCTCCGGCGAGTGCACCGAGGCGCAGGCGCACGCCGAGACGATCCGGGCCACGACGCGCTTCGCCCGCCGGCAGGACTCGTGGTTCCGCAAGGACCCGCGCATCACCTGGCTTCCGTACGCCGCCGATGACCTGGTCGAGCGGGCGGTGCGTGTGGTCGGACGCTGACGCCGCTCAACCGGTGCGCTCCTCGAGCGCCTGGAACAATCCGAACGTGTTGCCGTCCGGGTCGACAGCGTAGGCAATGCGTCCGACACCCGGCATGTCCTCGGCGGGCATCACGACGGTCCCGCCGGCGTCGACGACCTGCTGCGCGGTCGCATCACAGCTGGCGACCTCCATCGTGCAGACGAACGCGTTCATCCGCTCGCCCTCGTCCGGCCGGGGCATCAACCCGCCGTTGATGCCGGGCTCGTGCTCATGGGGCTCGTCGTCGTCGCTGTGCTCGTGTGGTTCCTCGGTCATCACCAGCCAGTACGGGTTGTCCTCATGCTGCTGGAACGTCCACCCGAACACCGAGCCGTAGAAGTCGCGAGCCTTCTCCGGATCGGAGGAGTGGATCTCGAAGTGGACGGGTCGTGGCATGGGGTCCCTCGCAACGGGTGACCGGTGCGCCGCGCCGTCTGCGACGCCACCGGCTGTGCGGCAGCCGCCGTACCCTGCACAGCATGGTGGCGCCGTTCCGCTGGCTCAAGGGGCACGGCACGGAGAACGACTTCGTGCTGCTGCCGGACCCTGACGGTGCGGTGCACGGGGGACTGGACGCCGGGCTCGTCCGCGCGCTGTGTGACCGCCGCCGCGGCATCGGCGCCGACGGGGTGCTGCGCGTGGTACGGGCGGCTGGGTACGACGATCCGGCCGCTCGGCTGGCGGCTGCCAACGGCGCCGAGTGGTTCATGGACTACCGGAACGCCGACGGGACGACGTCGCAGATGTGCGGGAACGGGATCCGCGTCTTCGCCCGGTTCCTGGCGCACGAGGGTCTGGCCGATCCGGACGTGGCGCTGCGAGTCGGGACCCGTGACGGGACCAAGCTGGTCCGTTGGCTCGACGACGGTCAGATCGGTGTCGACATGGGGCGGATCAGAGCGCTCGGCGAGGTCAAGATCGGGGTCGCCGGCCGTCGCTGGCCCGCGGTGCACGTCGACACCGGGAACCCCCATGCGGTCGTCTTCGTCGACTCCCTCGACGACGCCGGCCCGCTGCGCGAGTCGCCGTGGTACGACCCGGCCGGCTTCGCAGCGGGCGTCAACGTCGAGTTCGCCGTACGCCTTGGTGACGCGGCCGTCGCCATGCGGGTGTTCGAGCGCGGCGTGGGGGAGACCCGGTCCTGCGGCACGGGTGCTTGTGCCGTCGCAGCGGTGGTCGCCGGCGCCGTCGCCCGGCCGGTCACGGTGGTGGTGCACACGCCTGGCGGCGCGCTCGAGGTGAGGTTGGGCCCGGAGCTCTGGGCGGAGCGCACCGGCCCCGCCGTCCTGGTGGCCGAGGGCACCTACCCGATCCACTGAGCCGCTAATGACCAGCCGGCGACAGCTGCATCCTCAGCCGTGGGGGTAGCCGAATGGCAGACACGCCGCGCGTGTCGCTGCCAAGTGGCTACCCCCAGCGGCTGGGGAAGCGCAATTCGGGTGAGGTCGGCAGCCATCCGTGCCACGATCGAGGGAACAGCACGACTCCCCGATCGGTTGGAACTCGCAACGATGACCTCACCCCTCCCCGAGTACGAGCACACGCCCATCGACGTCACCGACGACGAAGCGGAGGACGCCTGGGTCTCCGGATACGCGGAGGCGCCCGAACCGGCGACCGGCCAGCTCGACCTGGAGGACCGGAACGCGCTGCGTCGCGTGGCCGGGTTTTCGACCGAGCTTCAGGACGTCAGCGAGGTCGAGTACCGCCAGCTGCGTCTGGAACGGGTCGTGCTCGTCGGCGTGTGGACCCAGGGCAGCGTCGCTGACTCCGAGCACTCGCTCACCGAGCTTAAGCTGCTCGCCGAGACCGCCGGCTCGCTGGTGCTCGAGGCATTGGTGCAGCGCCGCCACCGACCCGACCCCGCCACCTACATCGGGCGAGGCAAGGTCGACGTGCTCCGCGAGGCAGTGCAGGCGACCGGCGCCGACACCGTGATCTGCGACGGCGAGCTGGCGCCGAGCCAGCTCCGCAACCTCGAGGACCGCGTCAAGGTCAAGGTGGTCGACCGCACCGCGCTGATCCTCGACATCTTTGCCCAGCACGCCAAGTCCAAAGAGGGCAAGGCGCAGGTCGAGCTGGCTCAGCTGCAGTACCAGACCCAGCGGCTGCGCGGCTGGGGTGGCAACCTGTCCCGCCAGGCCGGTGGCCGGGTCGGCGTGCAGGGCGGCGGCATCGGTGGTCGCGGGCCTGGTGAGACCAAGCTCGAGACCGACAGGCGCCGGATCATGACCCGGATCGCCAAGCTACGCCGCGAGCTCACCACGATGCAGACGACGCGAGAGACCAAGACGGCCGTTCGCCGCCGCCGCGCCATTCCCTCCGTGTCGATCTCCGGCTACACCAACGCCGGCAAGTCCAGTCTGCTCAACCGGCTCACCGGAGCCGGTGTGCTTGTCGAAGACGCCCTGTTCGCCACCCTCGACCCGACGACGCGCCGTACGACCACGTCCGACGGCCGCGTCTACACGCTCTCGGACACCGTCGGATTCGTCCGGCACCTGCCTCACCAGCTCGTCGAGGCGTTCCGCTCCACGCTGGAGGAGGTCGCGCAGTCCGACCTCGTGCTGCACGTCGTCGACGCGTCCGACCCCGACCCCGAGGGGCAGCTGGCGGCAGTGCGCGAGGTGTTTGCCGAGATCGGCGCGGACCGGGTGGCGGAGCTCGTCGTGGTCAACAAGACCGATGCCGCGGACCCGATGGTCGTCACCCGGCTGCTGGCGCGCGAGCCACACGCCGTCGCCTGTTCCGCCCGCACCGGTGAGGGCATCGCAGGCGTACTCGCTGCGCTCGAGCTCGACCTGCCGCGGCCGCAACAGCGGGTCGAGGTGCTGCTGCCGTACGCCCGCGGTGACCTGCTCAGCTCGATCCACGAGCGGGGTGAGGTCGACACGCTCGAGCACACCGCTGACGGGACGCGCGTGGTCGCCCGGGTCAATCCCGACCTGGCCGGCGCCCTCGCTGCATACGCCTTCACCCCCGCCTGAACCGCCCCCGACGCGGATGTCGGAGCCGGTCTGGGCGCATGGGTTGGATCACGTGTGGACGGCGCGACCTTGATGTCGCCGACCGCCACTAGCGTGGCGCCGTGCCTGTCTCTGGGCTTGCCTCGGATCTCACCGCGCCGTCGATCGCGTCGGTCCTGGCGGCCGCCGTCGACGCGCTCGAAGGCGACGAGCGACCTGGCCAGCTGCAGATGACGCAGGCGGTGGCGCAGTCGCTGGCCGCCGGCGAACACCTGCTGGTGCAGGCCGGCACCGGCACCGGCAAGTCCTTGGGCTACCTGGTGCCGAGCCTGCTCCACGACAAGCGGGTCGTGGTGGCCACCGCCACGCTCAACCTGCAGCACCAGCTGGTCGAGCGAGACATCCCGGCCCTGCTGACGGCCGCCCGCAACCAGCTTGGCTCCGAACCGGCGTACGCGGTGCTCAAGGGCCGGTCCAACTACGCCTGCCTCCATCGGGTTCGCGACGGAGCGCCGGACGACCAGGGGGCTCTCATCGAAGTCCCGGTCGGCGCGTTGGGAGCCGAGGTGCTCGAGCTGCGGGCCTGGGCGGAGCAGCAGTCCGAGGCCGGCGGCCGCGGTGACCGAGACAGCGCCCCGGCGCACGCCGAGCGGGCCTGGTCGCAGGTGTCGGTCTCCGCCCGCGAATGCCTCGGACAGCGCTGCCCGTACGTCGTCGAGTGCTTCGCCGAGCAGGCGCGTGAGGAGGCGATGGCCGCCCGGCTCGTCGTCACCAACCACGCCCTGCTCGCGATCGACGCGATCGACGGTGTGCCGATGATCCCCGCGTACGACGCGGTCGTGATCGACGAGGCGCACGAGCTGACCGCACGGGTCACGCAGGCCGCCACCGACGAGCTGTCGCCCGCGATGGCCGAGCGAGCGGCTCGTCGGGCGCGCAACGCGGTGCGCGAGGGCAGGCAACCTGACGACCTGGTCGACGCGGCCGATGCACTGCGTGACGCGGTCGCGAACGCGCCGGTGGGCCGGCTCGACTCGCTGCCGTCCCAGCTCGGCGACGCTCTGACGCTGGTGCGCGACGCCGCCCGCTCCTGCTGGTCGGCGGTTCCCAAGGACGACGGCGAACCGGATCCCGTCCGCCAACAGGCCAAGGCGCTCACCGACGAGGTGCGCAAAGTCGCCGAACGCATGGCGAGCACCGACGAGCACGACGTGCTGTGGCTCGCGGAGCGCGACCCGGCCCGCGGCGGCAACGAGTTGCGAGTGGCGCCGATTGATGTGTCGCTGCAGCTGCGCGAGCGGCTGTTCCGCGCCAAGACCGTCGTGCTCACCTCGGCGACGCTCAAGCTGGGCGGTGGCTTCGAGCCCGTGGCAGTGAGCTTGGGGCTCCGCGCCGACGAGCGGGTCCAGGACGTACGGCTCGACCCGCAGGTCGAGGCGGCGGCAGACGGAGCGGTCGAGGCAAGCGACCCCGATGCTGGTGGCGACAGGCCGGTGCCGTGGCGGGCGCTCGACGTGGGGTCACCGTTCGACTACGCCCGCCAGGCCATGCTCTACGTCGCCCGGACGCTGCCGACACCGGGGCGCGACGGGCTCGGCGAGGCTCAGCTGGCCGAGATCGCCGAGCTGGTGCAGGCTGCCGGTGGCCGCACGCTCGGGTTGTTCTCCTCTCGTCGGGCGGCCGAGGCGGCTACCGCCGCGCTTCGCCAGCGGGTGCCCGACATCCCCGTGTGGTGCCAGGGTGAGGCGCAGCTGCCCGAGCTGGCCCGCCGCTTCACCGACGACCCACCGACCTGCCTGTTCGGCACCCTGAGCCTGTGGCAGGGCGTCGACCTGCCCGGCGAGACGTGCCAGCTGGTGATCGTCGACCGGATCCCCTTCCCGCGCCCCGACGACCCGCTGATGAGCGCCCGGGCCCGCGCCGTCGAACGCCGCGGCGGCAACGGCTTCATGGCGGTATCCGCCACCCACGCCGCGTTGCTATTGGCGCAGGGCACGGGCCGGCTCATCCGGCGAACCACCGATCGAGGGGTGGTCGCGATCCTCGACCCGCGGCTGGTCACCGCGAGGTACGGCTCGTTCCTCGCCGCGTCGCTGCCTGCGATGTGGCGTACCACCGATCCGGCCGTCGTACGGTCGGCACTGGCTCGCCTCGACGCGGAGGCGCGCGCCGCCTAGACCCGCCGCAGCACCGTCGTGACCTTGCCGAGGATCACCGCGTCGCTACCGTCGATCGGCTCGTACGCGGGGTTGTGCGGCAGCAGCCACACGCTGCCCTTCTTGCGTTGCAGCGTCTTGACGGTCGCCTCGCCGTCGAGCATCGCCGCCACGATCTCTCCGTTCTCCGCGCTCGGCTGCTGGCGCACCACGACGTAGTCCCCGTCGCAGATCGCCGCGTCGAGCATTGAGTCGCCTTGCACTTGCAGCAGGAACAGCGTCCCCTCGCCGACCAGCGCCTTCGGCAGCGGGAAGACCTCCTCAACCCGCTCCTCGGCCAGGATCGGCCCGCCGGCGGCGATGCGTCCGATGACCGGGACGTACGCCGCCGCTGGGCGCTCGTTGCCGATGTCGGTCTCGTCGAAGCCGAAGTCGGCGGCGTTGCCGATTGACCGCCGAGCCGCCATCACGTCGGGCAGGAACACCTCCAGCGCCCGCGGCCGGTTCGGGTCTCGCCGCAGGAAGCCCTTGGTCTCCAGCGTCTTGAGCTGGTGGGCGACCGAGGACGAGCTGGTGAGCCCGACCGACGCGCCGATCTCGCGGATGCTGGGGGGGTAGCCGCGGCGTTCGATCGAGCTCCGGATGAACTCCAACACCCGCCGTTGCCGCGGGGTGAGACCCGTTGCGTCGGCCGGCCCGTCGGGCAGCTCGCGCACGCTGGCGCCGTCGGTGTCCGCCTGCGGGCGGGTGTGGGTGCGTTTGGCCATGGGGTCCTCCGTCGCCGTGGTGGTCTCACGGTAGCGCCGGTGCACAGCCGGATCAAACATGTGTTCGAGAGCGTGTCGCCACTTTGTCTCGGAGCTTAGGGGCCAGCGGGCTAGTGGACGGTAGTCTCACTTGATGATTATCTTAGGAACGTCTACCATTAGATTTTGTGATGCCTACTCGAGCTGCTGAGGATTGCCTCAAGACCATTTACGGCCTCGCCAACAGCGGTGAGCCAGCGACCACCGGGAGTCTGGCCCACCGGCTGGGAGTCTCCTCGCCTTCGGTCTCAGCCATGATCAAGCGGCTCGAGAGCGAGCAGTTCCTGGAGCGGCCGAAGGGTTGTGGGCTGCGGCTGACCGCTCGGGGGGAGCGCGCGGCGCTGAGGGTGGTCCGGCGGCACCGCCTGTTGGAGACTTTCCTCGTCCGCGTGCTGGACATGGCCTGGGACGAGGTGCACGCCGAAGCGGAGCTGCTCGAGCACGCGTTGAGTGACCGGCTGGAGGAGCGCATCGACGCCGCGCTTGGCCACCCCACCCGCGACCCACATGGGGATCCGATCCCACCGCGTCACGGCCGGCA
>JACCZI010000061.1 GCA_013696015.1 Nocardioidaceae bacterium | reverse complement strand
CGCATGACACGAACCGCGTGCGCGACGTGTTCTTCCGCAACCGGGGCGGCGCGTCCTAGCCGTTACGTAGGTGGTGCTCACACGTCCAGGGCCGCCGCAGATAGAAGAAACGGCCGGATCGCGCGCGCGGAACCGCTGATTGAAGGCGGACGCCGCAGATGCGCGGCCGCTGAAGCTCGTCCCGTAACGACACCCGACGGCGCAAGAGTGTCCTGCGTCGTCGGGTGTCGTCGTTGGTCGTCTGTTAGGCGGCGTTGATCTCCTTGGGCTGAGAGCTACCGCTGATCTCGACCCTTCGAGGCTTGGCTTGTTCGGCCACGGGGATCGTCAGGTTCACACGCCGGCGTCGTACTCCGCGCGCAAATTATCCACGTCAAGGGTTTCACCCAGGAACAGTCGCCGGGTGAAGACGCCTTGCGGGCGCTCGGAGACGATGCGTTCTGCCTCGTCGGTGCGCGCCGCCTTCCGCTGTGCGCGGACGGTCAGGACGTTGCGCTCGACAGTGAGGTCGATCGAGTCCAGGTCGATGCCCGGGAGATCGAAGTGCACGTAGAACGCATCACCGCTGCGGTAGGCATCCATCGGCATCACCGCGGGACGGGCGGCCGTGCCAAAGACGGCGTCAGTCAGCCGGTCCAGCTCGCGGAAGGGGTCGGTCCTCATCAGCATCGGTTCATCCCTCCTCAGGTTTGCCCGGGTGGTCCTCGGGCTTATGTACAACTGCTACCACAGATTTTGTACAGCACCGGCTATCATGTCAAGCGATTGATCCGACGTGACAGGAAGGCATGGGCATGCCGGAGGCTGACCCTCACACGCTGCTTGGACTGTCCCCCGACGCATCGACTTCCGATGTGATCGCCGCCTACCGGCGGCTGGCCCGCATCTGGCATCCTGATGTCACCGACGACCCGGCCGCCGCCCAGCGTTTCGCCGCCCTGAACGCTGCCTACCAGCGGCTGCTCGCAGCGGCAACGCCATCCACCGGTGCCGTGATTCCTATTCATAGGGGCCAACCCGCCGTACAGCCACCGCTGGTGGCAGGCCCGGTCCAGATCACCCATCAAGATGACCGCCGCAGAGCCAATGATGCGTGAATCGCTGCTGCCCAACGCCGCCGTCTTCGGCGTCTCTGTGGCCGCCGAGCTCACCGGCGTGAACCCCCAGATGCTGAGGGCATACGAGGCGAAAGGACTACTCGAGCCCTTCCGGACCGCCGGAGGCACCCGCCGCTATAGCACCAACGACTTGGAACGGGTCCGACGTATCTGCGTCCTGCTGGAGGCCGGACTCAACCTGGCCGGCATCAAGCACGTGATCGAGCTCCAAGACGAAACCGACCTGCTCCGCGCCGAACTCGCGGAGCGGCCCGCTCAGCCTCGGTGAGTGCCCGTCGCCCCGCTGCGTCAGGGTCGCGCCAATTCAGGGGTGCTCTCGAAGCCATCGCTCTGGTCAGCGGTTCCAGCCCAGCGCCTGGCACCAGGCGAAGGCGGCGTACGACGTTGACGACTCAGACCATGCAACCCAGGCCTGCCGCATCGACGCCAACTCGTCAGCGGTCGTGAGTCCGTGGCGCTGGGCCGACGAGACGTACCAGTCGTCAGTGCAGTCCTCGGCCCGGGCGCGCCCGAACTCCTCGACCGCGCTGGCCGTCCCGTATGCGATGGACATGGTGGTGGCGGTCACATCGACAAACCCTGCGTCGAGCAGCAAGCCACGCAGTTGGCGGCCGCGGTAGGGGTCAGCCCCTTCGATCTGCCAGAGTCGCTCGCGGATCTCGTAGAAGCGCCGGAGCGGGGTTTCGTCCCGTCCGGTAAGAATCAACCCGCCGTACTCGACGCTCGCCACCGCGACGAGTCCTCCCGGTCGAAGGATCCGCTTCATCTCGATGAGCGCTGCCTCAGGTCGGTCGAGGGCCTCAAGTACCGAGTGAGCGAAGACCACGTCGGCCTGGTGGGGAGGGTCCAAGTCGTACGCGTCGCCTCGCACGAAGTTGGCGTTGTCGACCCCGAGCCGTCTGGCGCTCTGCCTCGCAGCCTCGACCTCGGCATCGTCGACATCAATCCCGGTGAGGTGGCCCACGTACGTGGCCAGGTCGAGCGACAACTCGCCGGATCCGCAACCGATGTCGACCAGATGCGCGGCCGACGTCAGGTGAGGTAACAGGAACTGGGCATACACCTGGGCACTGCGAGGCACCGTCATCAGGCTCTCACCCGGTGCCGGGTCTCACCTTTGGTCGGTCTGTTTGCGCGGCCACGCCCAGAACGCCAGGCCGACAAGCAGCGCGGGTGTGATGAACTCGAGGACGCCACCGCGGGCAGCAGCGGCACTGACAGCGACAAACGCCAGCGCCGCCAAGAACATGGCAAGGGTCATTCGCATGGCACGCACGAACTCACGGTAGCTTCCGCGTCGGGGTGGAGCGGTCACCCGCGCTGCCGGACCATCTACCGCGCTCAGCGAAAGTGCCCGCTCTGCCCTGACGGTCACTCATCCCAGCCGAACCGAAGCACCTCAAAGCTAGATGCGAACGCCACCCCCATGCGGGTGCCGTTCATGCGGGCCATGCCCTCGAGGAACTCAGCGGGGTCGAAATGTTCCCATCCCAGTCCGCTGATGTATGCCTCGTGCGCCCGAAGTGACGCCACTCCGGCATCGAACGTCTCGGTGATGTCGACGCCGTGCGCTGACAGCGGCGAGGCAGCGGTCCACACCTCGCGCACGCCCGGCCAGGGAGTCAGGCCCTCGTCGAGTTGCTCGGTGAACACCCAGCGGTTTCCGGCATCGCGTACGGCATCCACCGTCGCCCGTCCAACCGCGATGTGGTCGGCCTGGTTGAGCGGGCCACCCGGCCAGCTCTCGCGGAAGCTGTTGGTGATGACAATGTCCGGGCGGTGCTTGCGCACGACGGCGGCGATGGCGCGCCGCAACGGCAGGCCGTACTCGACCACCCCGTCCTGGAAGCCGAGGAACTCCACACTCGGGACACCGACGATCTCGGCCGAGGCGACCTGCTCCTGCTCGCGTACAGCCCGCGCCTCGTGAGGCAGCATGGAGTCGATGCCGGCTTCTCCGCTCGTCACCATGCAGTAGGCGATCGTCTTCCCCTGCGCGGTCCACCGTGCGACCGCCGCGGCTGCCCCGAACTCCATGTCGTCTGGATGCGCCACTACGGCGAGGGCGCGGTCCCAGTTTTCCTTGAGCGGTTCGAGCGGTGTTGGGGCCTCGATAGTCGGCTCGGCCATGTTGCCTCCATCGTCGTCGAGGCCAGCCTGCCATGGCAGGAGCTGACCCACGCGCACCACGTACGCAGGTCTGGTGCGGTGACGACTCGCGGTCGCCACCGCACCAGATGCTCGTGTTCCGAGCGTCGTACCCGTCAGCCCAGAGCGGCCAGATTGTTCTGCAACGCCGCGGTCACGTCCGCCGCGCCGGCGAGGTCGGCAGCGTCGACCCTAGCCTGCAGTTCACCGAGTTGGGTCGTGACGGCCTTGGCCTTCGCGCCGGCCACGGTGTGGTCGATCCGGTCCCAGATGGCCTGCAGGGTGGCCGTGTCTCCGGCGACACCCGCCAAGTAACCCGTCGCAGCATCCAGGTCGAGCTGGTGGGCCCACAGCGCGAGTCGCTCCACGTCGACGTCGCTGAGTGTCCGGTAGGGCAGCTGCAGGTCGAGGGCGGCCTGAGCGGCGTCGATCGCCGCCTGCTGGGCGCCCGCCGGCCGAGCGCGACCGACCGCAGCGTCGAGTGCCTGCAGCGCGTCGCTCATCTGCGTTTCGAGCAGCGGCGGCACATCGCCGCTGCGGTAGCTGGCCCAGCTGCGGGTCATCGTGTCGAGCGTTGACGACACCTGCCTCGGGCTGGAACCCTCTCGCCCGACGAGGTCGCTGGCGTTGCGCCACAGGACCGACAGCTCACGGGGCATGCGGGCTTGCTGTGAGTCGCGTGGCACCGCGACGGCCAGGTTGTACAGCTCGTCGAGGGTCTTAACCTGCGCACGGAACTCGCCGTACCCCGGGGCGAAGACCTTGTCCTCGAGGGTGCCGTCCATGAGGCGTTCCTGGATCAGCAGCCCGGAGATCGGCCCCTGCGGACCGACGAGGGGTTCGTCCTGCGCCTGGACAGTTACTTCTTCGAAGACCAGACCGGGGATGTTCTCCGGCCGGTAGACGTCGCCGACCGAGGGATCACCCGGCATGATCATCCCCGGGGGTCCGTCCTTGCCGGCGAGCCAAGTGCCCTCGTTGTCGTGCACGACGCCCTGCTTGTAGTTGTAAACGTCCTCCCCGAAGTACCAGACGGCTCCGTCGTCAGCCTGGGCGTAGAAGTCGACGGCCACCTCCAGGATGCGTCCGTCGCCGTACGCCATGAAGTGGTCGACCCGTGTTTCGATCTGCTGGCCGTTCCACTCGATGGTTTTGGTGTCGGGCAGTGTCGTGACCTCGAAGCGAAGCTGCTCCTCGCCCTCGGCCCCGAGCTGGATGACCTGCGAGCCGACAACCTTGGGAAACAGGGGGTTGGTGATCGTTGTGGGGTCAGAAAACGTGGGTTCCGTCAGGTCGACCCGCCTCGACGCCGGGGGGTCGCTCGACGAGGGGGAGGTCGGCGTCACCGACCGGGCGGTGTCTTGTGCGGTGGTCGTTCCGCTGCTCCCGCTGCAGGCGCTCGCCATCAGTGCGGCGGCCAGTCCGACACCGAGCAACGCCTTCGCAGGATGCGGCACGCCGGATGATCCGAATGTTGCCCTCATGGTCTTGAACCTTCCGCTCGAGGATGCTGTTCGCATCGGTCTGCATTCACAGTGGCGGGCGGTCGCTGATAGCCCGCTGAAAAACCGCTGAGCGCCCGCTGAATGCGGACAGGAATGTGACCGAGCGGCCGAGCGGTTACTGGGCGGCGGCGACCGCGTTCACCCTCTCGCTCAGCCAGGGGACCACCCGTTGGGAGGGCTGCGAGTTCCTGCTAGTCGACAACCCTGGCCCTGGCAGGTGGGGCACCCTGGACTGGCTCGTAACCCGCGGGGCGGGAGAAGAAGAACCCCTCGCCCTGTGTGAGACCGGGGAGCCGTTGCTCGAAGGAGTGCACTTGGTCCGTGCGTATTACGCCGGTGATGCGGCAGCGCGTCGGACGCATCTCAGGCGGCTCAGGAGTGGCACCAGCAGCGTGCAGCTTTTGCAGCACCTGGCTGAGCGACCCCGCTGGGATCTCGACCTCGAACTCGCTGAGCGGCGCGCACACCGTCGTTCCGGAGCCGCGCAGAGCGTCGCGCAGCACGATTGCGGTCAGACGGCGGAAGTCGCCGGCCGGCGGGGTCGGGGCGCAGTAGCGCGACTGGGTGAGCGTCACCACGCAGTCGGTGACCCTCCAGCCGCACAGACCAACCCTGAGCTCGGTCGACAGGCTCTCCTCTACGGCCGTGTGGAACGAGGGCAGCAGCCAGCCGCGTTCAACGGCCAGCCGGTAGGTGATCCCGGAGCCGACCGGGCCGGGCTCGACCCGCAGCCCCAACGTGGCGTTCTGGGCGGGGACCTGCTCGAACGCCTCGCCCACCCCCGACACTCGCTCCACGTAGACCGTCCGGGTGGGCAGGAACTCGGCCTCGACGCCGAACTCGGTGGCCAGTCGCGCGGCGAGGACTTGTTTCTGAACTTCGCCGTAGAGGCTGACGGTCAGCTCCTGGTCGATTCCGTCGAGGCGGGCATCAATGAGGGGGTCCTGCTCGGAGAGCTGCCTGAGCGCTTCGAAGAGCGCCGGCCGGTCGGCGGGGTTGCGCGCGAGTACGACAGCCTCGAGGCCGGGTGGTGCGAAGTGACGGCCGCTCTTGGCGGGCTCCCACACTCCGAGCTGGTCGCCGATCTCGATGTCGGAGAGGCCGACGATCTTGGCGATCTCGCCGGCGTGGGCAGGCACGGCGGCCGTAGCGGTGCCGTTCGTGAACGTGCTCACGCTGGTGACCCGGCCCTCGCGCCCGGCAAGAGTGCCGGTGGGGGAGCGGTGGTGGTAGACGACATGGTCGCGTGCGGTCAGGGTGCCGGTATGGAGTCGCGCGAAGGCCACTTTGTGACCGACCGAACCGCGCTCGATCTTGAAGACGCTTGCGTGCAAGGGCTCATCTACCGCTGCCGTCCCGGTTGGAAGGTAGCGGCTGAGTCCGTCGACGACGTCGGCGACCCCGATCCCGGTCAGGGCCGAGCCAAAGTAGACCGGATGCAGCTTGCCGCTGGCGGTGAGCCGCGCGAGGGCAGCCAGGGCCTCGAACTCAGTGAGCGGTCGCGCTCCGTCGACGTACTGGCGCAACACCTGGTCGTCGTACTCGGCAAGTCGAACGACGAGATCGTCGAGGAAGCCGACGCCGCTGCGTGGGCCGACGGTAGAGCATCGGCTTCCCAGGTCGTTTGGTCGGGTGAGCGCGATCGCGTCGCCGGTGAGTGCCTCACGGATAGCGGCCATCGTCTGGTCGTACGTCGCGCCGACTCTGTCGATCTTGTTGGCGAAGATGAGGAACGGTATCCGGAGCCGCTCGAGGATGCGGATGAGGACGCGTGTCTGCGCCTGGACGCCTTCGACGGCCGAGACCACAAGCACCGCGCCGTCGAGCACTGCAAGGGATCGCTCGACCTCTGCGACGAAGTCCGAGTGGCCGGGAGTGTCGATCAGATTGACCTTGACGCACGCACCGGTTTCGCGGCGAATCGTGAACGTGACGACGGCCGAACGGATCGTGATGCCGCGTTGGCGTTCGAGCACGTCGGCGTCGGTGATGGTGTCGCCGTGGTCGACACGGCCGATGTGGCTGGTGACCCCCGTCTCGAAGAGGAGACGTTCAGTCAGTGTGGTCTTACCGGCGTCGACATGAGCGACGATCCCAAGGTTGAGGGTGGGCATGGAGAAGGGCTGCCTTCCGGTTGCTCGGATCGGTGAGAACTATCTGTCCGAGCGGTTGCCGCATCTCCAGTCACTCCTTCTTGGCCGGGGTCCTTCGGTGTGAGGCTAGCGGCGTAGGCCGACTGCAGGCGAGGGGGTTTCGGCAGGGTCAGCGCGGGGTCGCCTCACTGAGATGCGCTCAGACACTCCATCGCAGGGTGCTCTCGGCGATGCTCAGGCACGCTTCCGTCGCGATCACACTCAATCGGTATGGTCACCT
>JACCZI010000043.1 GCA_013696015.1 Nocardioidaceae bacterium | reverse complement strand
CCGGGCCGCGCACCGTCGTCGTGGCCGGAGACGGTGCTGGGCCGCCGGCTCGGCTGCTGGCGGAGCGCGCCGGGTGGCCGCTGCTCGCCGAGCCGTCGTCGGGAGCCCGGACCGGCTCCAACGCCCTGGTTGCGTACCGGTTGCTGCTGGACCACCCGGCGCTCGGCGAGCGGGTCGAGCGGGTCGTGGTGCACGGGCACCCGACCCTGTCCCGGCCGGTCTCCCGCCTGCTGGCCCGCGAGGACGTCGAGGTGGTCGTCGTGAGCCCGACCGGCGAGTGGCCAGACCCCGGCGCCCGAGCCGGCCAGGTTGTCCCGGCGGCCATCGTCGAGCACACCGACGACCCGGGATGGCTCGCCGACTGGTGCGACGCGGACAGCCTGGCGCAGACAGCCATCGAGGTCGCCCTGAACGCCGAGCCGTGGCTGACACCGTACGAGGTGGCCAGGGCGATCTCCCAGGCGCTGCCGCCGCACGGTCTGCTGGTGGTCGGCTCGTCCCACCCGATCCGTGACCTCGACCTCATGGGAGTGGCCCACACGGTCGGCGAACGCCGCAGGGTGCTCGCCAACCGAGGGTTGTCCGGCATCGACGGTACGGTCTCGACCGCGATCGGTGCCGCGTTGGGCCGCACATCCAGCCGCTCGTTCGGGTACGTCGGGGACCTTTCCTTCCTCCACGACAGCAACGGTCTGCTGATCGGGCCGGACGAGCCGCGCCCGGACCTGATGGTCGTCGTCGCCAACGACGACGGCGGCAGCGTCTTCGCCGTGCTGGAGTCCGGGCACCCGCGCTTCAGCGGGTCGTTCGAACGGGTCTTCGGGACGCCGACCCGGGCCGACCTGGCGGCGGTCTGCACCGGTGCCGGCGTGGCGCACACCCGCGTCGACGACGTGGAGTCGCTGCGCTCGACGTTGAGCCGGGTGCCGCAGGGCGTCGAGGTGGTCGAGGTACGCCTCGACCGCACCGACCGCCGCGACCTCGACGGTCGGGTCCGCGACGCGGTGGGCACGGCCCTGTCGGGTCAGCAAGCCCGATCAAGCGGCTGAGCGGCCACAGGGCGACGATCGAACCATGAGCACGACGAGCGACACGTTCAGCCAATTCGTGGACGTGGTGGCCGACGGCCTCGGCGCCCCGGACACGTCGGCTGAGGCGATCGCGCGCCGGGCTCACCTGTCGCGGTTCCACTTCGACCGGTTGGTCGCTGCCGCCGCGGGAGAGCCACCAGGTGCATTCCGGCGCCGGATCCGGCTCGAGCGGGCAGCCCACCAGCTGGTCAGCAGCACACGTGGAGTCCTCGACATCGCCGTCGACGCGGGGTACTCGTCCCACGAGGCGTTCAGCCGAGCATTCGCCCGGGCGTACGGTGCCGCACCGACCGCGTGGCGGCGCGACGCCGGCCCGTCGTTCTGGCTCGAGGCACCCAGCGGCGTGCACTTCCACCCTCCCGGGGGCCTGCGCGTCCCCGCCACGCGAAAGGTTCCCGCCATGGAGCTGGTCCAACGCATCGTCTCGCACCATGTGTGGCTGCTGGGCGAGGTCGTCGATCGCCTCGCCGGTCTCGACGACGAGTCACTCGACCGCCCGATCGAGATCTCGGTGGAGTACCTCGATAACGAGCTGGGCATGTGGAGCGCCGCCGTCGCCGGGCGCCCGTACGACTTTGGTGTCGACGACGGCGAGTCCGTGACGAGCATGCGGTGGCCCGCCGGAGGTCTTCACCTACGGCGGGATGCTGGCCCACGTGCTGGCCTTCGGCGCCACACGGCGCACCCTGGTCGTCGGCGCCCTGGCGACTGCTGGCAGCGACGACCTCGGGGCCGGTGACCCGATGCGCTGGGTTGCCGAGAACACCTAGCCGCGGGTACCTCATTCGCCGAGCGAGTCGCGGACCGGGACGAACTTCACCTGGGCCTCGGCCAGCTCGGCGTCAGCGTCGGAGCTGGCGACGATGCCGCAGCCGGCGAAGAGCCGTACCCGGGGACCCTCCGTGATGCCACACCGCAGTGCGAGACCCCATTCGCCGTCACCGGCGGCGTCGATCCACCCGACCGGCCCGGCATAGCGGCCACGGTCCATGCCCTCGAGCTCGGTGATCGTGGCCAACGCCAGGTCGGTGGGTGTGCCACCCACCGCGGCCGAGGGATGCAAGGAGGCGGCCAGCGCCAGTGATGACGCGTCGTCACCGGGCTCGATCACACCGGTGACGTCGGTCGCGAGGTGCATCACGTTGGGCAAGTGCAGCACGAAGGGGCTCTCCGGGACGTTCATGCTGGCGCAGTGGGGTGCGAGTGCCTGCGCGACCGACCGCACCGCGTACTCGTGTTCCTCCAGGTCCTTGCTGCTCCGCGCCAGGGCACCGGCGAGCGCCAGGTCGTGCGCATCGTCACCGGTGCGCCGGATGGTGCCGGCCAGCACCCGCGAGGTGACCAACCCGCGCTCCCGTCGGACGAGCAGCTCGGGGGTGGCGCCGAAGAGGCCGTCGAGACAGAACGTCCAGCAGGTCGGGTACGCCTGGGCCAGACGGTGCAGAGGCCAGCGCACGTCGAGCGGATGACCGGTGCTGACCAGCAGGTCGCGAGCAAGTACCACCTTCTCCAGGGGCGTCGCGCCGATCCGCGCCACCGCCTCGCGGACCCGATGGGCCCAGGCTGGGCCCGACATCGCGCCGTCGCTGTAGGAGACCTGCTCGGGCGGACGTACTGGTTGCGACGACAAGACTGGCGGTGGCGCCAGCGATCCGGCCGAGACGGTCGTGACCCACCACACCGAGCCACCGGAGCCGCTGCGGTGACCGACGACGACTGCGGGGACGACGACGACCGACGACCCGGGTTCGTCGGCGAAGGCGAACGAGCCGAAGGCGACCAGGCCGCTCCCGGGAACGCCGACCTCGTCTCGGACCACCGCCGACCCGGTGACGCCTCGCCACCAGCGCTGCGCGTCGACGAACCGGTCCCGACCCGCTGCCTCGTACCGCAGTGCCGTCCCCCAGCCGACAAGTCCGTCAGCGCGACGCACCCACGCCATCGAGTCCTGATGGGGGAGCAGGCCGAGCAGCGGTCCCGGGTCGTCGAGCCGGGTGCTGCGGACCACCAACGGCGCCGACTCGGGCGGCTGCGGCGCCGGTGTCCTCACCCGGCCAGGGTACGGCGCCACGCTCTCGTGCCAGGGTGGCGGGATGGTCCGTGCTCGCCTCGACAGGCACCCGCAGGACGTTGCGGCCATGTTCGACGCCGTGGCCCGCCGTTACGACCTCGCCAACGACGTGCTTTCACTCGGTCAGGACCGGCGGTGGCGCCGTCAGGTCGGGCGGCTGGTGGACCCGCGACCGGGTGAGCGGGTCCTCGACCTGGCGGCAGGAACCGGTACTTCCAGCTTGCCCTTCGCCGCAGCCGGCGCGTTCGTGGTCCCCTGCGACTTCTCGCTCGGGATGTTGGCCGTCGGCAAACGCGCCCGGCCCGAGCTGTCGTTCACGGGAGGCGACGCGATCCGGTTGCCGTTCCCGGACGAGACCTTCGATGCCGTCACGATGTCGTTCGGGCTGCGCAACGTCGCCGATCCCGATGCGGCGCTGCGGGAGAGCCTGCGGGTGACCCGACCCGGCGGGCGTCTCGTCGTGTGCGAGTTCAGCGCACCGACGTGGCCGCCGTTCCGCCGGGTCTACACCGGGTACCTGATGCGGGCGCTGCCGGCGGTGGCGAGGCGCGTCACCTCGAACCCCGACGCGTACGTCTACCTCGCGGAGTCGATCCAGTCGTGGCCGGACCAGGCCGGGCTCGCCGCGCGGGTCACCGCTGCCGGCTGGGGCGACGTCACCTGGCACAACCTGTCCGCCGGGATCGTCGCGCTGCACCGCTCCGTCCGCCCCTAACCCGTCCAGGTGCGGGCTCCGCTCCGTGCGACGACGATCCGCGGGTTATGACAGCGCTGTAACCGGCTGGGTGCCCAGCACACGACTTGTCCTAGCGTCAGGCCGTCAT
>JACCZI010000006.1 GCA_013696015.1 Nocardioidaceae bacterium | reverse complement strand
CCACCCGGCGGCCGCTGCCGGAATGCGCCGGCACCGGCGGCGTCGCGGGCTGCACGAGCTGTCGTCGGTCGGGGCCGGCACTGCGGGCCGGCCCCGCAAGGCTCACCACCTCTCCAGGCGCTGCAGGCGCGGTCAGCTGGCCGGTGGCCGGTGGCCCCGAGCCCGCGGCTGCAGTGGCGGCGGCAGCGGTGATGAGCAGCGAACAGATCGTCATACCGACCCGCCGCCAGCGCACCCCTTGCGTCGCACCCGTCCCTTGGCTCACATCGGCATCGTAGGCCCAGGCGGAGTGCCAGTCTGGGAGCTGACCGGCCCACAGCGGACGCGCGCCACACTGTCCCGCGTGAGCACCCCTCGTTCACTTCCGCCGGCACCTGGCGTCCGACGGTCGCGCATCGTCACGCCAGGCGGCAGCTTCGCCGGCCTCACCGCCGGTCCACGCCAGCACCCGCGGGGGTTCGTCCTGCTCATTCCTGGGTTCACCGGCAGCAAGGAGGACTTCGCTGCGCTGCTGCCCCGGTTGGCCGCGACCGGGTGGCTCGTCGCGGCTTACGACCAGCGGGGTCAGTTCCAGACTCCCGGCGCCGACGACGACACGTACGCGCTGCCGGAGCTCGCCGCTGACGCCCGGTCCGTCGCGGAGGTGGTGGCGCCGCGGGGCGCAGACCGGCACGTCGTCGGTCACTCCTTCGGCGGCCTGGTGGCCCGGGAGGCGGTCCTGGCCGACCCGGCATCATGGCGTTCACTGGTGCTGCTCTGCTCCGGCCCGGGCAGGTTTGACCGCGACGACATGACCAGGCCGCTGAAGGCGCTGGTCCGACTTCTCGACTCCGCACCGCTGAGCACCGTGCACGAGGCGATGCGCGCTCACGACCGCCGACGCGGCAAACCGGTGCCTCCCCCCGAGGTGGCGACGTTTATCCGTGCCCGGTTCGTCGCCAACGCTCCAGCCTCGCTCGCCGGGATGGCGCGGCTGCTCACCAGCGCGCCGGACCGGGTCGACGAGCTCGCCGCAGCCGGGACTTCGAGCCTTGTCGTACGCGGCGCCGACGACGACGCCTGGGCGCACCCGGTCCAAGACGACATGGCGGCCCGGCTCGGCACGACCGTCACGGTCATCGCGGATGCCGCACACTCCCCCGCCGTCGAGAACCCCGACGAGACTGCCCGGGTGCTGAGCGCCTTCTTCACCACCACCCGCTGAGCCTGTCGACCGGAGGGCTCAGCCCTCGCCGGCGACAAAGGCCCGGACCGAGTCGGCGATGAGCTGCACCGCGATCGCCGACAGCAACAGCCCGCTGATGCGGGTCACCAGCGTGACGCCGGAGTCCTTGATCAGGCGCAGGATCGCCACCGAGTAGCGCATCGAGAGCCAGAGCACGACGTGGACGCCGATGATGCCGGCCGCGACTGCGACGAACGTCGGTGCGTCGTCAATGCGCTCGACGAACACCATGGTCGCCACGATCGCACCCGGTCCAGCCAGCAGCGGGGTTCCCAGCGGCACGAACGCGATGTTCACGTCGCGGGTCTCCTGCGGCTCGCCCTCTCGGCCCGTCAACAGCTCGAGTGCCACCAGCAGCAACAACAGCCCGCCGGCCCCTTGCAGGGCAGGCAGCGAGATGTGCAGGTACGACAGCAGTTGCCGGCCGAACACCGCGAACAGCACGATCACGACGAACGACACCGACACCGCCTGCCAGGCGGCCCGGGTGAGCCGCGCCTGGGAGGCACCGCTGGTGAGGGCGAGAAACAGCGGGATCGTCCCTGGTGGATCCATGATGACGAACAAGGTGATGAAGACCTCCGCCAGCAGGGTTGCCTCGACGACGGCGTTCACGCCGTTCCCGCCGTACGGCTCGCTGCGCGCAGCCGGTCGCGCAACGAGTCGTACTGGTCGACGTCGGTGGTGTTGCAGCCGAGCGGATGGCCGACCTTGCCGGAGCCGTGGTAGTCACTCGAGCCGGTGCGGACCAGGTCGAGGTCCTGCGCGATGTCGCGCAGCGCCGCCCGGTCGGCGCTCGAGTGGTCGTTGTGGTCGACCTCGATGCCGACCAGCCCAGCGTCCGCCAGGTCGGCGAAGGCCTCGGTGCTCAGCACCCGCCGGCTGGCGCGGCCCCAGGGGTGGGCGATGACGCTCACGCCGCCGGCGTCGGCGATCAGTCCGATCATCGTCACGAGGTCGGCGGCGTAGCGGTCGACGTAGGCGGGCCGACCAGGTGAGAGGTACCGGTCGAAGGCCTCGTCTCGGCTGATGACGACTCCGAGCGCCACGAGCGCGTCCGCCACGTGTGGCCGCCCGGTCGCAGCGGCATCGGCTGCGACCGCGGTCACGTCGTCGCCGGTGATGCCGATGCCGAGCTCTCGCAGTCGCTGCAACATCGCCGGCAGCCGCATGCTGCGTCCGGCCAGGACCTTGACCAGCTCGTCGAGCAGCGGTTGATGGCTCGGCGCCGGCTCGTACGCGAGCAGGTGCACCCCGGCTCCGCGGTAACGGCACGAGATCTCCAGCCCGGGCACGACCCGTACCCCGACCTCGTCGGCTGCCTCGAGCGCCTCGTCCCAGCCCGCGGCCGTGTCGTGGTCGGTGATCGCGATGACGTCGAGACCGGCCGCCGCCGCGCAGCCGACCAGCGCCCGCGGACTGTCGGTGCCGTCGGAGCGGGAGGAGTGGGTGTGCAGGTCGATCAGCACCGCGCCAGGGTAGCGACGCCGCAGGCGAGGCTCTGCTCAGCCCGTCAGCCGCCGGGACCGGCCGGTGAGTGGGATCAGGTCGATCTGGTGAGAGAGGTCATGAAGGTTCACGAACGCGAGGCGGTCGGTGACCAAGGCGCCGGCGCTGGCCGGCCAGGCCACGAGCCACAGCCAGCGGCCAGAGGCCTCGCCCACGAACCCGTCGCGGTCCGGCCCGCCGCCGAGCCACCACAGCGGGGTCGCGTGCCCGGCGACACTGACCCGGGTCGTGGGAGGTGACCCGCTGATCTCGCGGCCGACGTCGCGCCCCGGGACTCCCGCGTAGCGGGTTCCCAACCCGACGCCGGGCTCCTCGCACACCACCACTAGGTCGGCGACGCCACCAAACGGGTCGGGCGCGACACAGGCCGACACTGTCGCCTGCACCTGCGGGTCGCCGGCACGGCCGACCCCAGCCAGCGACCACTGAGCAGGCATCGGCCACGGCAGCCACGTGGGGAAGCTGGAGGCGGCGACGTGTCTCAGCAGCGCGTACGCGGTGGGTTCCTCCACCTCGGCGAGCGCCGCAACGGCGCCGTCGGTGGTGCACCACCACCGCGAGTCCGGGAGCCGGCGCACCGGGAGGCCGCATCGAGGGCACTGCTCCGCGCCGGTCATGCAGAGACGGTGCCGGGGCCGGCGCGCCCGGTCAAGGGCCGTGGGCGGGTTCCGGCGCCCCGGAGGTCAGGTGTTCCAGCGGGTGATGACCGGGGTCTCGCGCTCGAACCCGAGCACCGAGATCGTCGCGGTGTCGAGCGAGTAGTGGCGGCCCTGGGCCACCGGGTGGTCCAGCCAGCGCGCTGCCAATGCGCGCAGGCTGTGGCCGTGCCCGAAGACCAGCACCCGATCGGAAAGTTCTTGAACCCTGGCGACGACGCGGTCGAGCCGGCGACCCACCTGCTCGGCGCTCTCCCCGCCCGGTGACGGGTGCGACCAGACCGTCCAGTGCGGGACGCCCTCGCGGATCTGCGCTGTCGTGATCCCCTCGTACTCCCCGTAGTCCCACTCGACGAGGTCCGGCTCGTGCTGCGCGTCGGGGAAGCCGGCGATGCGCGCGGTGTCGCGCGCCCGCGCCAGCGGGCTGGTGAGAACGAGGTCGAACCCGACCGCAGCGAGGCGGCCGCCGATGGTGCGTGCCGCCTCCTCACCGTTGGTCGTCAGTGGCAGGTCGGTGTGGCTGGTGTGCTTGGCGTCGCGGCTCCACTCCGTCTCGCCGTGGCGGGCCAGCCACAGCTCGACCCCGCTCACGCCTCGCCGCCCGGCGGCTCGACGAGAGTGGGACGGCCCGGCTGCTCGCCACCCCGGGCATCGAGGTAGGACTGCCGCGGCACCATCACCTTGCGCCGGAACACACAAACCAGCGTGCCGTCCTGCTTGATGCCCCTGGTCTCCACGTGGACGATCCCGCGGTCGTCCTTGGAGGTGCTCGGCCACTTGTCCAGCACCCTGGTCTCGCCGTAGATCGTGTCGCCGTGGTACGTCGGCGCTATGTGGCGCAGGGACTCGACCTCGAGGTTCGCGATGGCCTTGCCGGAGACGTCGGGGACGCTCATGCCCAGCAGCAGCGAGTAGACGTAGTTGCCCACGACGACGTTGCGGCCGAACTGTGTGCTGCTCTCAGCAAAGTGCGCGTCGAGGTGCAGCGGATGATGGTTCATCGTCAGCAGGCAGAACAGATGGTCGTCGTACTCGGTCACGGTCTTGCCAGGCCAGTGCTGGTACGTCGCACCGACCTCGAACTCCTCATAGCTGCGGCCGAACTGCATCCCGTACTCCTCACGCTCCCGACCGGGTGGCCTGCACATCCTGCCGCACCGACACACCCGCGCGCTGCCGCGTAGGTCCGCGGCTACCGTGGCGGCTCATGACCGACTGGGGCGACTTCAACGTCCGAATGCTGCGCGCCGTCACCGAGTGCGACCCCGTGTACCGCCCCACCAACTTCCGGACCCCGGGGCTTCGGGACCTGCTCGCAGACCTGGAGAAGCATGGCCTGGACTCGTTCAAATCGTGGCCGTCGGCGGGCGTCTGGTTCTATCCCCGGTACGGGCTCGGCCTGCGGCCGCGTGCCGCCGCGCAGGTCGTCGAATGGGCAAGGCAGCTGGACGACACCCTGCCGCGCCGGCGGATGAACCGGGCGCTCAACGGTCTGCCCGAGGCGCACCGCGACTTCGATGCGGTGCGCCTCGCCTGGGACCAGTCCCGGTGGCCGTATGACCTCGACGGTGTGGGCGAAAGCGACGTCGGCCGACCCCGACAGCACCTCGCCCTCACCGGGCCGACCGGGCCGCGCTGGACCAAGCCGTACCTGAACTATCTGCTCTGCCTCGCCGCGCTCTCCCGGCACGTCAGCTCGCCCCCCACGTCGTTCGTGGAGATCGGGGGCGGCTTCGGCGTGCTCGGTGAGATCGTGCTGCAGCGGGACCCGGGCGCGCGCTACGTCAACGTCGACATCCCGCCGCTGCTCACCGTGGCGTCGTTCTATCTCAGCCAGCTGTTCGGCTCCGCGCGGGTGCGCTGCGCCGACGACGTTCCCGCGAGCGGACCGGTGGAGCTGAGCGGGTCGGCCTGCCTGCCGAACTGGCGGGTCGCCGACCTGCGCGGGGACTACGACGCCTTCGTGAACTCCTTCTCCTTCCAGGAGATGGAGCCCCCGGTGGTGCAGCACTACGTCGACACGGTCGGCGCGCTGGGCGTCGAGTACGCCGTGTCCCTCAACTCCCGGTCGGGCAAGCGGCAGGCCGTCAACGGTGAGGAGGGCGGCGTCCTGGACCCGGTGACCTCCGACCGCATCGTCGCGATGTTCGAGCGGCATGGGTACCAGGTGCAAGGGCGCTACGGCCCGCCGCTGATCCGCAGCGCAGGCGAGCTGGTGGTGCTGAGGCGCACCCGGTGAACCCGCGGGTCCCCGGCCGCCAGTCAGCGGCCGGTGTCCTGCTCCAGCAGCGCCAGGCCGTCGCCGTCGGCGCCGGATCGCGAGTAGCCGGCACGTTCGAAGAGCGCCAGGGACGCGGTGTGGTCGGACCGTACATGCGCCTCGATCACCTCGACCTGGAGCTCCACCTCGGCCAGCCGCTCGCGGGCCACCGCCAGGGCCGCCAGCGCCTGGCCGCGTCGCCGGGCTCCCGGTGCCACCGTGATGCTCACCTCGTAGCGCCCGGGCACCACCCGGTCGTGCCGGACGGTCGAGACCGGCCGACCGCCCTCCTCCACCACCCACAGGTGTCGGGCGGGGTCGGCGAGCACGCTGGCCAGCCAGGCGGCGTGCCGCTCCGCCGACACCGGCCCGGAGTCCCGTGACCAGCGCCGGGTCTCCGGGTCGTTGCGCCAGCTGCGCAGCAGGTCCGCGTCCTGCGG